>CAJYHH010001114.1 GCA_913773825.1 Candidatus Sericytochromatia bacterium
TGATTCACCGCTGCGGATTTTGTCTAAGCGCTCACCGGAAAACGTGCTTTTAATTGATGAACATCTGCCGCGGGTTTTAAACCAGACGCCGCACCAGATTATGGTCTATGGCACGATTTCGCTGGCCTCACTCGATCTTAATCGTTTAAATCAGCCCCATCAGGATCAGCGTCTGCTGAATGACGAACAATTGGTCAATGCCCGCTGGAAAACCGCCAAGGACTTCTTTACCGAGCGATTGTTTATTATTGAAGGCAATCCGGCTGAAGTGATGCCCGGGGCCCGGCCCATCGAAGGGGTCAATAGTCTGCGCTGGCTCAATAATCCGGTGATCCCGCTGTTGCCGCTGCAAGAAGAATTATTAGAGCTGTTTAGCGTTGAAGAGCTCCAGAGTCGCCTGAGCTTTCGCCAGGACGGCGATAAAATCCAGGTCAGCCTGAAGCTGCCATTAGCAGCAGGCTTAGACTACACCATCAGCCGGACTTATCACGATAGCCAGGTTGACACCATCGTGTTTATTCCGGCTCTGGATATCTGGCCCAATTTCCGCCATCCGGCGATTTCACTCTATCTGACGTATTTTTCATCTTTAGGTCAGGTCGAAACGTCTTTTTATGCCAGGCCGTATGTTTCAGCGTCTGTTTCAGCGTCAGCTCCCATTGACTCGGTGCGCTACAATCCCAATAATGAGCTGATCAGTGAGTCGTTTGACGGTAAAACCGAAACGACCGATGCTTTAAATAAATCCGTCACGCTTGAGATCTGTCGCGTCACCAGCTACCCAGACGCAATGCTCTGTTATCGCCAGGAGTCTGGTAGCTCTCGCTTTATTGGCTTGATTCTGATTCAGCCTCCGGCTCAGATTAGCCCCCAGGCCAATAAAAAAGTTTTAATTGGCGTTGATTTAGGCACATCCAGCACCAATGCTTTTGTCTTCGACGGGATTAACCACGAGCCGGTTGTGTTTGAGGCCTCTGACGACAGCCTGTTTATGTCGGTGGTGAATCCAGACGTGATCTCTCACTATGATGACTTTTTGCCTAAACCTTTGGGCCAATACGCCGAAAAAGCGCCGCTGCTGACGCTATTTAAAAGCAAATATGAGCCGCCCCAGAGTCGAGCTTTAGAAGCTGTGCTGCACGGGCACGTCAACTTTATTAAAAACTTCAATGCCTTTAATGCTCGCGAAGACAATATTCACTCAGACCTTAAATGGGGCAGCAGCAGCGATGCCCAGACAGATAAAAAGCGCTATCTGACGCCCTTTTTAGAACAGCTTTGCTTACAAGCCGCGATGAAAGCGCTGCAGCAAAAAGCCGACCAGATTGAGTTTCGTTTTTCGTATCCGTCAGCGTTTTCAGAAATTGACCGTCAGGCTTTTCAACGCGCGATTGATGTCTCGATTAACAAACTCAAAAAATACAGCCCCAAAATCAGCCTGCAAGATCAGCTTTTGCGCGAAAGTGTGGCCAGCACCTATTTTTTTGCCAGCGGTAAAGCCGGCGCAAGCCCGCAGTTTCAGCGTGGAGTGGTGATTTTAGATATTGGTGGCGGCACGACGGATATCTCGATTATTGAAGGTCGTGAGAATGAGTTCCGCTATTTGGGCTCCGTGCGCTACGCAGGCCGCGATCTGTTTTTAAACACGCTTTTGCGCCATCAGGATGCTTTAGCTGAACTGGGGATTAAAGCCCAAGATCTACCCGTGCCAAGTAATGGGCACGGGCAGGGGATTCAGACCTGGGCCTACGCTCAACTAGAAGCCCAGGTCAAAGGCCGCGAAGCCCAGATTATGGAGAATCTGCCGGGCTTTTTCCAGAATATTCAGCCCTTAGTCAATCAAATGGCGATTGGGGTGGCGGGCTTGTTTTATTATGTCGGCACTTTAATTGAACATTTGCGCGCTCAGAATCTGTATTCAGCAGAAGAGATGCCGCGTTTTTATGTGGGCGGTAACGGCGCCAAGATCTTTCATTGGTTTAATTTTGGCCATTACAAACCCGGTAGCCCCTATGACCCTTTGTTTGAAGCGGCTTTTAAACATCAGCCCTTGGCACGCAGTGCCTATGCCCCTGAATCAGAATTAGAAATTTACCCCACGCCGCCCAATTTAGGCTCTAAGCCTGAAGTGGCCCATGGCCTGATTATGAATACCGGCACGCTCAATCTGCGGGTACCCAATCAGCTTCAGGCGTTGACGATCCCCGGTGAAGCCTATCGCCTGAGCGGCGAAAACCGGCCAGGTGACTATGCTGGCTGGCAGGCTTTAGACCGCCATGAAATCGAAGATTTAGACACAGCTCGTCTTGACGGCGCGCAGCTAGCAGAGTTTATGACCATTGTAAATTCTTGCGCGGGCTCGCTTGGCATGGACCCCTTGCGGATTGACAAGCTGCGCCGTGATGTTGTTGGCGATTTACAGCAAGAGCTTAATAACCTGCAATCGCATATTCGTCGCAATCCCAAATACCGGGGGACTTTGCGTGACGAAGGGGCATTGTTTATTCAAGAACTTAAATTTATGCTCAATTATCTTTAGGAGCCTTTAAATGGCCAGTTTTACTCAGACATTTCTTTCTGCAGCCTTTGCCACAGGCTGCCTGGCGCTGTTGCCGACTCAGCTTTTATCGATTCAAGCGCTTCAATCTGCTCATGCTGTACAAACAACTCAAAGCACTCAGACCACACCAGTTGCTCAAGCTTCCCAGACAAGCAAAACCAGCTGTGAGGCAATTGCCAAAGCGCAAAAAGTAGCGGCTGATCCCAAGTACACCTATGCTGAAGTATTGATTGAACTCTGCGGCCGTTTAAAAACCGAATTAGGCAGTAATCCACAATACGCGCAGGCTTTTGAACCCCTGTTTAAAGAATCAATCGCCTGGCTGGAAAACAAACCCAATCGCCTGGTTTCAATTTATGCTCAGGTGATTGAGCTTGGGACTGAAACTTATGATTTAGACGACTTAGGCGCTATTAATAAACATCGCGCTGAGCTCAAGAGTCAAAAAGATCAGTTAGCCTCTAAAACTGGTCTATTAAAGTTTATGGCCGAAAAAATCCTGACTTTAGGCGACGGCCCCAATGAAATTGGTTTGTTTGAACGGGTGCTGCTGACGCCAGAAAACAGTCTGGCTGTGTTAAAAGGCCAATATGATATGGCTGATCGCAATCCGGCGTCTCATCAGACCGTTGCGCCATCAGATCCTTCACTCAAAAATGCCAGGCCTACACAAATGGCGATGGCGCAGACCGGCACAAGCGATGTGCCGCTCAATCAAAGTCCTGCCCCTGATCTGGTCGCCAGCCCCAGTCCGTTAAGCGAGCAAGGTGTCGAATCAGGAGCTGGATCAGGAGCAGGAGCTGATGCTGGGTTTTTATCGGGCTCAATCGGGACTTATCTCAATCTGGGGATTTCAGGCTTGTTATTGGCGCTGTTGATTTATGCCCTGATCAGCATTTCACGTTTAAAAGCCCAGCTGGCAGAGTATCAGGAAGACCTGAGCAAAATGGTCTTGCCTCAGCAAAAACGCGAGATTCTTAGTACGCTTAAACAAGATAATCTGAAGCCCCTTGAAAATATCATTACCCAGCTGCGCCAGCGCGTTAAAGAGCAGGGGGATGCTCTGGAGTTGCTGCAGCCGCGACCTAAAGCAACAGCTGGTTTTGCTGCCGCTTTAGAGCTAAGCGATGACCAGGATCTGACTACCCCAGCTCAGACCAACAATCCCCAGCAAAGCCCTGAAGAATCTGGCCCCGAAGCGGCTGAGATTATTCGCGCTTATCTGGCTAATCCGCAGCAGGCTTTAGAAATCTATCCGGCTGAAAATCTAAAACCGAGCAAAAGCAATCAAATGGAGCGCCGTAACAATGCTGATCTGGCTTTAGAGCTTGAGCCCGCTGGAACCAGTTCACAGGCTTTTTATTTTGGCTTTGCTTTAGCAGATGATCACTATGCCGTGGTGCCCAGTCTGCAGCACACTTATAACGCAATTTTACTTAGCCTGCAGGGACTTGAAAAAATCTATCAAATCGAAACGGTCAGCGGCAGCGAAAAAGGCAAAATTCTGGACATTACCCGTCCAGCGCTGATGCAAAAACAAGGCGAGAGCTGGCAGCTGCTTGAAAAAGGCAATCTGTGGCTAAGCGCCTGATGAGTCAGTTAACGCTGATGGGTCTGATATTTAAAAAAGGAGAGTAGCCTGATGAGCAATGAGCATCTCAGCCAGTTTACACGTCTCTGCGGTGAACACATGCGCGGCAATGATTTGCTGATCAAGCAGTTGGTTCAGCTGCTCAATGGCTATGATGAGCGCTTGCAGACGCTTGAAAGCCGCATGCGCAAGCTCGAAACTGAAAACGACGCGCTTAAACGCCAGCTGCAGCACTCAGAAGCAACTTCAGCTCAGAGTACGGCTCAACAGCCCCGAACTCGCCAAGTGGGTGGGGTCATTTTGCCCGCTCAACACAGTTTTGAAGCGCCAAACCCTGGGTCGTCCCTTTATCAGAATCCAGTCCAGAATCAGGCCCAGAATCAACTACAGACAAACGCGCTGCCTCCAGCTGTTTCGACATCTGCCCAGACGCCGCTTCAGACTTCCCGCTTTTATTCACCCGCCTGGCGGCGAATTCAGCGTCATTATGACGAAGGCCGTCAGGATCTGGCGATCCAGCAGTTTCAGCCCGAAAGCCTGCTGGTGCCTAAAGAAAATCAGCTGGACCGTCGCAATCAACAAGACTCAAGAATCCAGCTTTCGCCAGTTGCGCAAGAAGCTCGCGCCCATTATTTTGCCTTTCGGATGTCCGAAAACCTGTTTGCGCTGGTACCCAATCTGTTGATTTCCTTTAATCAGACCTTGATTCAGGTGACGGGCCTTGAGCTCTTATTTGACTTTCAGCCCGCTGCTCGGCCTGAAATTAAAAAAATTATCAGCCCCGCTTACATGAAGCGCTATGAAGATCAATGGGAGCTTGTCGAGAAAGGGGAATTGTCGTTTTAATGCCTAATCTTAGTCCCAGCTCAGATTCACTTCCCCCCTCTAAAATTGAAAAACTCCTGCGCCAGACTGTGGCTGAACTTCGCGATTTGCGGGGAGATTATCAGGCTTTGCTGCAAACCGTGAGTCAGATGGCCCAAATCCAACAAGAGACCCAGCAAGAGCTACAGCGTTTAAGCCAGCAGCTTGCTCCACAAGCCAGCTCTGATTTAAGCCCCGCCTCAACGGCTGCTCGCACTGTTTTACCCACTGCTGTAAAAACTGTTCAGCCCGCTAAAGTGTTTCATTCCGAAACAGAAGCGGCTGAAGTTTATTGGCAGCGTCGCAACCAAGCGATTCAGGATTATCAGCCGCTTGCCTTGCGTACGCTTGGGCCGCCCGGATCGATGAAAATCAGCCTGGATATCGCCAGCCCTGGCCAGCAGCTTTATTATGCCTTTATGATGCCCAAACAGCGTTTTGCGGTGATGCCTGATTTAGAACGGGTTTTTACCGCTAGCCTGATTCACGAATCTGGCCTTGAACACTTGTTTTTATTGCGTCATTACCCAGGTCAACAAAGAGGGCAAATTTTGGCTTTAACCAGCCCGGCGATTATGATTCAGGAAGCCGGACGCTGGTTGCTGTTACAAAAAGGGCGAATCACGCTGACCTCATGAATGTGTTTGGCTTTTTACCTTTTCAGTCTCGTTCAGAATTAAATCCTGATTCTCAGCCAGGCTCTCAGTCAGGTTCTCATGCTGAGTCTCGTACATTAGTCGGTTTGCGACCCGCTCTGCGTCAAGATTTAGACAGGCATCGCGCCACGGGTTTTGAATCCCGCGATCGGGGCCGCTGGCGCAGTTTAGCTCCTGACGCTTTAGCCAGTCTGGCCCAGCTGATAATCGTCGAAACCCAAAGCACGGACTTTTCAGAACTTCCCTCACCCTGGGCCTGGCCGCTGGCCTTTGAAGCCGCTTTGTACAGCCCTTTGCAGCCCTTACATGCTCAGATCGTGGCCTGCTGGCGAGCCTGTTTAGCTCAATTAGCCTTACATGAACGTCTAGGCCAGAACCTAAGCGCGAATATGGTCTCGCTAGACGCTCATTCTCAGCAGGATTGGCCAGCTGGTTTAGCATTAATGTTGCCCAAACATCGCTTAAGCGCAGACAGCAGCTGGACGCAGTTGATTCTGTTTAGTCAGGGACCTGAGCAAGAGCTGGCGATTACCAGTCCTTCAACCTTGGTTTGTCCGGCGATTGATCGCTGGCTAAACTTTTTAAAAGCAGCTAATGATCCCAATTTTAGTTCTTTTCCGTTAACAGATCCCCTGCAAACAGCATTTAATTCCCATAGCCTGCCCTTATTAGTCTGGCTATTAAACCAACATCAGGATCTCTA
>CAJYHH010001115.1 GCA_913773825.1 Candidatus Sericytochromatia bacterium
CCCAGGTTGTCGGCAGTTTATAGCTGGCGTCAGGCTCACTCATTTTGATGCCTTCGCCAAAGCTGGTGGCGATAAACTGGTTGGGACCATACAGATAGCGAAGCTGGTGTACAGGACCTGTGCCTACCGTGGTGGCCGCTCCCCAGCAAGAGGGCGTGTTGAGCAGGTTACAGCCATAGGCTCGACCATCATTGCTGCCTACGACAAAATTAGATGTTGATGATGTGCTGATACTCAGCGGCATAACGCTTGCCGTATCTAGATTTTGGGTTAAGTTAGACCAGCTTACAACTGGGGGAACGGCTGTATAGACACCCACATTGAGCATTTGAGGAATCACCGTTAGCAATTGCAGGCCGTCAAAGGTCAAATCGCGAACTTCCTGACTGGCCGGTGCGCCGGATCCAGCTGGTGCCCAGTCATAAGCAGGTCCTGCACCCTGAACCAATACACCGCTACTGGTTGCGGCATGCAGATTGCCGCCTGCAAGTTCCAGACGGTAAATCGATTTGCCACTTAGATCGGAATCTGAAATCTGCTGCCAGGTGTCTCCACCGTTTGTGCTTTTATAAATGCCATCCCCAGAGGTGCCGGCATAAATGGTGCTAGCGTCTTTGACATAAACAGATAAAATATTGCGCTCAGCCAGATTGGTGCCGGCTAAATTCCAGCTCATGCTGCTGCCAGCAGTGGCGTTTGTTGATTTGTAGACGCCGTGAGTGGTCGCTGCAAAAGCCAGGCTGGGTGTGCCTGACAGACGCGCAACGTTGTTCACGCTGCCGCCATAAGGGCCGTTAAGTTCTGACCAGGCTGGACTTGGTGGGATAGCCCCAGGGCTAAAGCTGATTTCCAGATCAAGATCTGTACTGCTGACCATTCGGGTGATGGTTTGTTCAGCGCTATTGTTTCGGATTTCAAGCAACCAGTTGCCAGGCGCAACATTGCCAATGCTAAACGTCTCAGTATCACCCGTTGAAACAATATCAACCCGCTGGCTAATCGGGTCGTGGACGCGAATTTCTAGCTCATCATCGGGGTAAATCCCGGTAATCGTGCCGCTGACCGTACCGGTTGCCATGCGATAAGTACTGCTGGTGGCGCTCAGTTGAGAAAAATCTCCGTTGGCAGCAATTAAATCTGCTGCAATTAAATCGCTGCGAACCAACGAAGGGTGTAGACCATAGCTATAGAGCAACGGAGAACTGTTGATCATATTCGGGACGGTAAGGCTGTCGATAAAAGCTTTAAGCGCGGTTGAACTGATTTTACTGATCAGCTGTTTGCCTTTGTCGCCGTGGTCTTTCATCAGTCTTTCGATCACTTCAGCCGCCGGGGTGGTGCGCTGAGAAACTTCTGCTGAACTAGGGACTGGGTTAGGGCTTGGGCCCGTTGGTAAAGGATTTAAATCGACGATTCCCTTAATTCTTGCCCCAGCTACAGCATTCCCGTTTTCATCATAACCTTCGATGCTGATAATCCGGCCTGGGCCTGCTGGCAAGCTGGCAAAAGTAGCGGTGACTTGACAATTGATTCCAGAAATACGTCCATTGCCGTCAAGTGCCGGGCTTGTGGGTAAAAGAGCGCTGTCGATTCCGAGACCCGTTACGCTTACGCGAAAACTGGCGATGCTGTTGCACTGCACAGCCTGGGTGCGAAATCCAGGTTCAAAGGGCAGGCTAATTTGAATTTTTAGCTCACCTGTCTGGGGATTATAGTGAGGAATCCCTGTCAGTGGCACAAGCTGGGACGTTGGCGGGCTAGAAACAAATGACGCCGGAGGCTGGCAAGCCAGTAGGCTTGCTGTCAGAGCCAGACTGGCCATCACAGATAACATGCGGGGGGCTGCAGATTTAGTTAAAATAGTTTTCATATCAGATGCCTCCAGTTTCTCCGCCATCGATAACGCCAGGACCCGTTGTCAGAGGGCCACTGCTGCCATAGACAACGCTGACTGAAACTGTTTGGGTTTGCTGGCTGCCGTCACCGGGCAGATAAATCAGTTTGAGAGTAAAAGGAGAGTTGCCGTTGGACGGCGCTGTCCAGAAAGCATTGCTACCCGTTGTTCCGGGTACAGGGGCTGAGCAGCTTTGGCCAATTGCATCCAGGCAGCTCCAGCTGAGTTGACTGGAACTGGGCGTTCCGCCGCTAAAGCTGGCTGTAAGCTCGCTAACAAAGCCTGCACCCGCTAAAGTCGTGGGGTCTGCACTCAGGCTGTTTAAGATAATCGAGCTGGCAGAGCCTCCGCTGCTGCTTCCGCCACCGCCACCGCCGCTGGATGGAAAGGGGGTTGACTGAGGGCTAGGTTGACTAGAAGCTTGTACACTGGGCTCGACGCTGGGTTCGGGATTTTGCGGGGCTGCAGGTGAAGCTGATTGACCCGGATTGGTTGGATTAGAGGTTGGAGCGCTATTGGGTGTACTTCCAGGAGTGGGCAGATTAGGAGCCGTAGCTGAAGGCTGGGGGCTAGGGGAAACGGGACCAAGGTCAAGTTCGGCACGAGTCGTGCGCCCAGGGAGAATTTCAACGTTTTGCTGGGCACGGGCCACGGTTTCGCCCTGGGCATCAAACGCCAGCACTTCTATTTGTTTACTACCGGTGCTTAAGCTCAGGGTATGAGTGCTGGCCTGTTGGGTCAGTGGAAGATCCTGACTAAGCTCTGGCTTGCTGCTGCCTGTAATACTGACCGTTACACGCAGACTGGTCGCGGTGGTCGGAATCAGCTTGATGCCAAAAGACTGAATAGATTCGGGGCGCTGGACGCGAAAGCTTAGTTGACCGCTGCTGGCCGGTGATAAAGTGGGTGATGTACAGGCGCCTAAAATCAGGCAGACAGGTAAAAGAGTAGAGCGCAGAGTAGAGCGCAATCGATTCATAAGCGCCAAGACCTCAAGCATTTAGAATGTAACAGCAAGGTAAAGTAAAACGTGTATGTCTGCATCTATTCTCCGGTAAGGTTTGGAAAGAATCAAGCCGGAATTGGCAAAATGGCTGACTGGGCTGTCTCCGGGTTCTTTCTGGCATGCTTTACAAATGGGCTTTTCTGGATGCGCTCTCTGCTTGCAAAGGCTCTGGCTGCGGTGATATGATAAGGCAGATTG
>CAJYHH010001116.1 GCA_913773825.1 Candidatus Sericytochromatia bacterium
AAGGCAGTCAAGGTTTGTATGAAGATCTGGCGGCTGTCCCAAATAAAGAATTTGCGCTGCTTTTGGGTACAGCACCTACAGCTTATGGCCGCCCCAATGATTTTTTTGAACGCCGGATGCAAGCAACAGCCGAACTCTGGCAAGCCGGAAAATTTCAAAAAGTGATTCTCAGCGGTGCTCGACGTGAGGGTTATGACGAAATCAGCGCCATGCGCAGTGCTTTAATTGCGCGTGGCGTACCAGCAGATCGCATTTTAGAAGACGGTAACGGCAAACGAACCCGTCTGTCGATCGAGCGCGCAGAATCCGAGTTTGGCTTAAAAGATTATCTGATTATCTCGCAAAAGTTTCACTGCGAGCGCGCCTTGTTTATTGCCAGGCCGTTAGGGCACCAGCCCGTCTGTTATGCAGCAAAAGCTGTAAACTATCAGCCGCTGATGCTGGCGCGAGAGCTGATTTCACGCTTGATCGCCACCTGGGAATACTACAAAGATACTTCGGCTTAACTCAACTCAGATTGAGAAATGCCCTTCTACAAGGCACTTGGAACTTTTTTAAAAAAGCCAGCGTCCCTGTCTCTTATGTTCAATTCTGAATTCTAATCTTCCGTTTTGAATATGCCCCACTCAAAATCATTCAAAATTATATGGAGGACCTGACCATGTTAAACATCCACGCAGCCCTTGAGCTTGCCACACACCAGGCAGGTCGCCTCCACCGGATGTTGCTCTCAATCTGACTTCTTTCCGGCCCGGCGCTCCTGCCTGAATTTCACTGCTTTCTTTACAGCAATTTATTCAGGAAATTTCAGGAGACCAAACCTTGAACTTAGATTCAAATATTTTTTCGATAGATTCCGTACAAGCTCGTGAAGTCTTGCTCAGTCTGGGCTGGAACGATTTTTTTGCTGCTCAATATTCTGAATGGCAGGATACACCTGAGTTACAGCCCGCGCGCATCACAGCTGAATACCAGGGCCTTTATCGCTTTATTTGCCCAACTGGCGAAGGCTTAGCTGAAATCAGCGGCCGCCTGCGCCATCATGCTTTAGACCGAGAAGATCTGCCTGCTGTGGGTGATTGGGTTGCGCTTAACTGGCAAGCCCAAATGCAGTACGGCCGCATTGAAGCGATCTTACCTAGACGCAGCCAGTTTGCTCGTAAAGAAACCGGCGGGCGCAGTCAGGCTCAGATCGTTGCGGCAAATGTCGACACTGTCTTGCTAGTCAGCGCGCTTAACCACGATTTGAACCTGCGCCGCATTGAGCGTTATCTGACACTGGCCTGGGAAAGCGGAGCAAGGCCTGTAGTGATCTTGAGCAAAGCAGATCTCAGCCCTGAAGCAGAGTCATTACGCCAAGCAGTTGAAGCAATTGCTGTCGGTGCCGATATTGTGGTGCTTTCTGCACTAACAGGCGAGGGCCTTGATGCGCTAAACACCTGGCTTCAGCCAGGCCAAACAGTCGCTTTGATGGGTTCTTCGGGTGTGGGTAAGTCTACTTTGGTGAATGCTTTATCAGGTTTTGAACGCCAGACGGTTCAGACCATTCGTGAAGATGACGCAAAAGGGCGCCACACCACTACCCATCGTGAGTTATTTCAAATGCCTTCAGGTGCGCTTTTATTAGACACACCGGGCATGCGAGAACTTCAGCTCTGGCAAAGTGGTGAAGGTCTGGATGCCAGCTTTGCAGATATCCTTAAAATCGCTTCAAACTGCCGTTTTCGTGACTGCAGCCACGGCGGTGAAGACGGTTGTCAGATCGAAGTCGCCCTAGCAAATGGCGAGCTTGATCTGGCGCGATGGTCAAATTATCTCAAGCTTCAGCTTGAGGAAGCCTGGCAGGTGCGTCGGACAAATAAAGCTGAACAAGCCAATAGCAAACGACGTTGGAAACAAATTCATCAGCAGGCCCGCGCGCATATGAAAGAGAAATATCGCTAGCAGGCTGTCATCCCTGGTTTTTGGGCTGCAAGCAAAAAGACACTGAATTTGTTGTGTTTGCAGCTCATCGCCTGGTTTTTAAAGCCTGACCAGAGCGTATCGATCACCACAGTTTAAATCTTGATATGCTCACTTTGGCTTTAATTTGATTGTGATGTAAATTGTCTATCGCTCTGATTCACATCCGTCTTTTTGCGTTTTAAGCCGTCTAGAGGTAGATCAATGAATTCTAATATTTGCTCTGTATCCAGCCTGGGGTTCTTGTTTTTTTGCGCCTGTACAGCTTCACCATCTGACATACCGACTCATCATCAGCCGGGCAGTTCATTAGCTCAGACAGCCCTAAACAACCAGCCTGCGATTAATTCCAATCCAAGCCCGATTGTTCCCATTCCATCAACCGTTACCAGCTCTCCAAGCCATACAATGGTTTAACGATCAGCATCAGCCAATCCCGTTTTATCTCAGCCGAGCCAAATTCCGCTTCAAAGCGCTTTACCCGCAGAATGGAAAAACCCTTATTTTATTCAGCCCTAAACTGCTCAATTAGCCTAGCTGAGTTAAGCCAGCCCGGTATCGCCCGGCATAAGCTGCAAAATGCTGATTTAATGCCTCTAAGGCAAACTCTGGACTCAGGGTCTGAAGATGATGCAGGTTGCGGTTATATTCAGGGATCGGGCCAGCAAGATAGCCCTTTTGATAAGCTTCTGCAACATTCAGAACAGGCCAAAGATTGTGTTCCCGTTTAACCAGAAAAGCATTGTTAAAACAAAGCCCAATTAAATCATAGTGAGAGCTGTCAGCCAGATCGACCAAAGACTGTAGACTCATCCCGTAAAAATGCTCCCCTGGATACTGATGTTGAGCGTCATAAGGGATATAGAATCGCAGCGGTGGCGGAATTTTTTCATTGATCTCAGCACAAATTAAAGTGGGTTGATGGGTCTGGAGTAAAGCATTTAAAACATCGTAGTCAAAGCTATCGATATCCAGACTTAAAAAGCCAAAATCAACTGGGATCTGAGACTGGTCTAAAAGTTCAGATACATTTAAAGGCGTTACTTTAATGGCCTGCAGCTTAACCGATGTAAGATAACGCTGATAAAAAGCTTTCATCATCCCAAAAGCCTGAGGTTCAGCCTCCAGAGAAAGGCCTCTCCAGCCATTCATATACAAAAATAGAGTATTTGACTGGTTCAGACCATCACCAGCCCCAATATCGACACAGATTTGCTTAGGCCTCAGTCTCTTTAAATAAGCCATGATCTGGCGCAAAGAATCATTAACAGAAAGTCGAAAATCACCGGCCTGAAAAGCATCAATAATCATCATTTGATTTTAACTGGAGTGCACTTCATCTGTCTTGACTGAGATCTGGTCAAAATATAAAATGAGTGAGTAATTACTCACCTTCAAGAAAATTCACTCAGGATAATGTTTCAGGGAGGCTTTATGTTTGCATCTTCCTATTTTAATCAAGACAATGGCTGTAACTGGTATCAATCTTTAGCTCAAACGGGTGCTAGCCCCGAAGACTGGGAACGTTACTTGATTCTTGATCAGGTTGAACAAGGCCGTCTCGATAGTCAGAGCGATCGGTTTCGTATGGCTTATGCAGATCTAATTGAACAGTTACACACCGAAAGCCTTCTCCAGGCTCAGCGTCTCACGGAAATTGGCCAACGCTGGAAACAATCCTTTGAATCACAATTTCTGTTAAAAAAAGCCGGCTAAATCTGGCTTTGACAGGCTTTTAATTTGCCTGTTTATCTTCATAAACTGTTTTTAGACAAAGACCTCAATTGAGCTGGCTTGAATCGAGCTTAATTTCATGTTAACCTTGAGGAGACTTGCAAAAGATTCAAGCCAAGCCGGGAGCCTGTTACCATGACAAAGATGTCACGTTCACTGATCGGTCTCTGTACACTTAGTACTCTCAGCCTGCTTGCAGCCTGCGCTCTAAACACACCGCGCCTGCAGCAGCCCTCTCAGATCCGCAGCCAGACTGCCGCCACCTCGCAGCGTGCTATCCCCAAACCCGCCACTATTCAGATGCCTTCGCCCAATCAAAACGAGCGCCCCGCCGGCAGCACGATCAACACGATTGTTTTGCATCATACGGCCATGGCTGGTGATGCCCGCGCTGTTGGTAATTATTTTGCCCGTCCTGAAGCAAAAACCAGCTCTCACTATATTGTTGACCGCACGGGCTATCTGGTTCAGCCTGTTGCTGACAATCTGCGCTCCTGGCATGCCGGCAGAAGTGAATTTAATGGCGTAGGTGACGTCAATAATTTTTCAATCGGGATTGAAATCTGTAATCTTGGCGACAGCGTTGAAGCTTATAGCGATGCTCAATATGACGGAATTATTCGCTTAGTGGCTTATCTTGTCAGCGAATATCGGATTCCCCTGGCCAATATCACTCGCCATCGCGATATTGCCATTCCGCTGGGCCGTAAAATTGATACCTCTAATAATTTCTCAATGGCTCGTGTCAATGAAGGTGTACGTGCTGTCCTCAACGGCACGTATCGCCCTCCGGCTCTCAATACGCCTGCTGAGCAGCCGCAACTTCCGGCATTCAGAGAAGTCATTGTTCAGGCTGGTCAAACCACCCTGGAAGATATCGCGGACATTCATCTTGATAATCCAGCCCGCTGGGTTGAGCTTCAGGCATTTAACCCACAAGTTTCTGCAAAGCAACTGCAGGTTGGGCAGAAAATCCGCGTGCCCAATCATATCGACTTTAAAATTTACGAGCAGCATCAGCATTAAGCTCGTTTATTTCACTTGAATTTACCGATTCAAAACCTTTTCGCTCTCGCTGAAGATTTCAGTGAGAGCGAAGTCTTTGAAGCCCTTTTACAGCGTCCGGGTATTTTACTTGAGCGAATTGTTTCAAATGGCCAAATCACACCGGAAGGCCAGTGGTATAACCAGGCCTGGGAAGAATGGGTAATGATTTTAAAAGGTGAAGCTGAACTCAGTTACCCTGATCAAACACCCATCAGACTTAAAACCGGCGACAGTTTGCTTATACCCGCTCATCAGCGCCATCGCGTCAGCTATACAAGTTCGCCCTGTATCTGGCTAGCTTTGCATTTTGGACAAATCGTTGGCACAGCTCTGACTCCAGCTTAATTTTATTTCTGTATGGAATGATATGACGCAGCGCGCCATAGCCCCTAGTTCATAAGAGATAGCCTTCATCCCCTTATTTAACGCCCATAGTCCATAGCCCCGCTCCCCTTAGAACTGCTAGAATCTAGCTATCACTACTACCTGTTTGGCAAAAGGATACTCTCTCATGCGTAAGGGACAAACAGTCTCCATTATTGGCGCACCTCTTGATTTAGGCGCTGGCCATCGCGGCGTTGACGCAGGCCCCTCAGCTCTTCGAATTGCCGGTCTGGTACCTGCGATTCGCGAAATGGGCTACCCCGTTGCTGATGAAGGCAATATTCACGTCCAGATTCCTGAAGCTCTGCCCGAAGGCGAATCTAACGCCAAGTTTCTAGAAGAAGTTGCTCAGGCCTGTGAGCATCAGCGTTTAAAAGTCTATGAAGCCCTTAAAAAAGGCAATTTTCCGCTGGTACTTGGCGGAGACCACAGTATCGCAATTGGCACCATTGCTGCTATGAGCGCTTATTATCGTGAACATGATCAGGAGATTGGCGTGATCTGGGTGGATGCGCACGCAGATATGAACACCCCTGACACCACTCACAGCGGCAACATTCACGGCATGCCCCTGGCCGTTGGTCTGGGAATGGGTGCATCTGAGCTGGTTAATCTTGGCGGTTTTGCTCCCAAACTTAATCCAGAACACGTGGTTTTAATTGGGATCCGCGATCTGGATCTGGAAGAGAAAAAGCTTGTTAAAGAATCAGGCGTTAAAGCCTATACCATGACTGATATCGATGAGTTGGGTATGTCAACCGTGATTCGACAGGCAATTGAAATTGCCGGCGCAGGGACAGCAGGCATTCATCTGTCTTTTGACTTTGATGGTCTCGATCCTGACGTTGCCCCCGGCGTTGGCACTCCCGTCCGTGGCGGAATTCGTTATCGAGAAGCCCATCTGTTGATGGAAAAGCTCGCCCTGACGCGTCGCTTGATCGGAATCGAAATGGTCGAGCTTAATCCGATTCTGGATGTACGCAATAAAACAGCTGAACTTGGCGTTGAGCTTATTCAGTCAGCCTTCGGTAAACGTATCCTCTAAAACTTAAAGCATCAACTCGCCCCCAGCCTGCGTCAACTCCTATGCTAGTCAGGAGTTCGCTAGGCTGGGGGTTTAATATGTTGAATGGCCAAAACAACACCGTCACTGATAGCTTAAAAGAAAAACTGCTGATTGTTCATGAGCAGCTTTGCCAGGTTTATCATTGTCCAATCCGTTATTTTCATGACCTAGATCCGCTCAGTGAGTTAATTTCGGCGATGTTATCTCATCGCACCCGCAATGCGGATTCAGCCGCAGCTTTTCGAGCTTTACGTAAACAATTTCCAGACTGGCAGGCGTTATTAGACGCACCTCTACGCGAGGTTGAAACCTGTATTTCAATGGTTACCTGGCCCGAGCAAAAAGCGCCCCGGATTCAAAGTGCTTTACGCCTGATCCAAGAACAAAACGGTGAACTCTCATTAGATTTTCTCCAAGGGCTATCTGTGCCAGATGCTCGTGCCTGGCTTGAAAAAATTCCTGGGATAGGGCCAAAGACCAGTGCTGCAGTCCTGGCTTTTTCTAACTTACGGGGCAAGGCTTTGCCTGTAGATAGCCACCATCATCGAGTTGCGCAACGCCTTGGGCTCATTCCAGATAAATTAGCGGTTGGTCCAGCCCACGCCTTACTTGAAAACATGTTGCCACCAGACTGGAATGCCCAGCAAGTCTACGATCATCATGAAATTTTAATGCTGCATGGCCAAAAATGCTGCTATTTTCAAGCGCCATCCTGTCATCGCTGTCGTGTTCTGAATTTATGCCCTTTTGGTCAGGCAAAACAAAAAGCAAGAACCCATAAGGGTTTGCATTCTTCTTAAAATCCGCATGAAAAAAGGCCTCTGTCTTGCAAAACAGAGGCCACGTCAGAAAAATGTGGGGAATCGTTACAGGCGTTCTCTTTAGCCTTTAGAGAACTTCAAGGTGTTGCTGCCGCGCTCATCCTGAGGGAAGAGACGACCAGGCTGAACAACATCTGTTTCAAAATTACCGGCTTTAACAGCACGGACAGTCAGCTTGGTAACTTCAGCGCCTGGTGGCATCTCAAAGACGGTAGTGTTGCCGTTACGGCGATAAGTACCGACAACTTCAAGCGTTTTATTGGCTTTGACATCAGTTGTGACAAAGCGAACTTTTGTGGCATCAATCCGCGAAGTGTCGACAATCAGATGATGACCGGCAATTTGAAACTCAATTTTAAAAGCATCAGGCGTAAGCAGATGCAGTTTACCTTTACCGCTGGTAAAGAAAGGCCCTTTGATGTTGAGGTTGTCGCCAGTGACAAAACCTTCAACGCCAACAAGCGCTTCAGCGCGAGTGGGCTGGCGCATGGCCTGGGCATTAGAGCGAGAATTAAAGGATTGCATGCCGCTCGGTGCCAGAAGCATGGGACTGGATTGGCAGGCTGCGAGCATCAGAAGAGCAGACGTACCAGCAAGAAGAGTTTTGAGCTTGGACATAACAACCTCTTATATAATCTTAAAAAAATATAATCTTAAATGAATCTTAACCACAATGTTACACTTGAGTCCGACACTTGTCAATGCCTGTTTAAAGATAAAACTTGGCTTTTGTATCGAAAAATCATGCATATCAACGTTCAAGCATTAAATTAAATTTGCTATTCATCATCACAGCAAAAATGACGCAACGTGACATAAACTTCCTTTGCTCCAGGCTGATCCAGCTAGGAGTCTAAATCACAATAAACAGAATTAAATTTATTTTTCCCACTCATTTGCGCCCAAGTTTTGCACCCAAGTTCAAACAAGTTAAAAGCCAAGAATCTCTTGCCCCAGCGTATCGGCCGTCATGGTTTATGTCACCTTAGCGTGATAAAATTGTGACGTTCGGCTTAATCCGTCATCTTTTTAATTTTTCAAAACTGGAGAACGTTTTATCATGCGTAAGTTTATGGTTGTTTGTGCGGCTCTGTCTCTACTGTCTGCCTGTGCCACCCCCAACGGAGCCGCAACCGGTAATGGCACAACAACAGGTACAGGTTCAAATGGAACCGGTGCTAATGCAGGAGCAAGTGCTAATGCAACTGCCACCAAACAAGCTTATATTCAGGCTTTGACCTGCATCAAAGGCAAAAGCACAACTGCAGATCAGCGTGCCGCTATTGATGCCAATATTGCAGCAGTCAATATGGTTCCCGATTCTACATGGGCTGCAGTCTCTGCTTCTCTGACTGTCAGCTATAATGCCTGGCTTCAAGCCATTGGTG
>CAJYHH010001117.1 GCA_913773825.1 Candidatus Sericytochromatia bacterium
TGATTGAAGATTTATGCGGAAAATGACTATTGCCAATAATAAAGCCCGCCACAGCAACGGCTGCAATCCCGCTTTCATGGGCCAATAATTCACCTACAACATAGGCCCCGATAGTTGTGCCTAATACTAATAAGCGGGTCAGTTCCCCCCGTAAAGGCAAACGGGTCACAATCAAGCGGGCAATCCCAGCGCAAATACCACCGCTTAACAAACCCAAGCCTAATGAAATCGCCATATTTCCGATGATTTCTAAAACCCCAGCCGAATAATCTGCGGTACGGCTTGCCACAATAAAATTAAAAATACTCACTGCCGCAATGACGCCAACTGCATCAACCAAAACCGCTTCGGTTTCAAGAATCGCTTTGACCTTACGCCGTACCTGAATTCGGCGCAACACGGGCATAATTACTGTTGGGCCCGTAACTGAAACTAAACCGCCATAAAGCAAAGCGATTTGCCATTCAATCCCCAGTATCAGATGGGTAACCCAGGCCATGCCAAAAATCGTGATTAACACATTCGTTGTCATCAGCCCCACAACTGAACGCCAGTTTTGTTTAAACAAAGCAAACTCAGTCAGCAGGCCGCCTTCAAAGACAACAATCGCCACGGCTATCGCAATAATGGCGCGCAGGCCATGACTGCCGTAGATATCTGGATTGATTAAACCCAGGCCAAATTTACCAAATACACTGCCAAAGAGCAGTAAAAAAATAATCGCTGGCAATGACGTTCTTTCAGCGCAGATTTGCGCAAATAAGCCCAGCACAATTAACAGGGCTGTTGTCATAACCACCACCAGAGCCGGATAGTGAGCCAGATACTCACCCAGATGCAATAAATCGGTCAAAGCTCTCTCCTCTCAAGCGGTTCCGGTCTATCTGTTACCGTAAGATTTGCAGTCAGAGTTGGATTAATCGCTGCTCAAGGTTCTAAACCACGATCTCAACACAGAGTCGGAATGTTAGCTGGGATTGTAATAGATATTGACTAAGCTTGTCACGATTAATAAAAATCCTATATATTTTTCATGGTCTAAACTAGGCTTTTGGGCGCGCTGACTGAGCTTGAGGTCTAAAACCTGCAAAAACCTGCACAGGTATGCAATCGTATGTTATGATAAGCCTATCGTTAGTGAACTTAAGTGATTACTGTGTATTTTTAGTGACTGTCTAAGATGCTTACCTAGAGCAAGTGTTATTTAATCGATTAGATGCAAGCTTTCGGCAAAATGTTTTCGTTATTTCTATTTTATGAGGAATTTTGCCTTGAAAGAATTTATTGAAAAACTCTCCTCCCAAAACTGGGGCATTTTGGATGTTCTGTTAAGCGACGCATCCTCCATTGATTTACCTCGTCTGGCGATTTATGATCGCCATGATGCTCAACAATTTATGCGCAGCTATGGCTTTAGTCTCAATAATCCCGAAGAAGCCGCCGCTGTTGAAAAAATCCGCCGTCAAGCGCTGACTTTTATTGACAAAATTTTTCTGGCAACTTTAGACTCAAGTTATGAAGCCCTAGAAATTCCTGAACATATCCGGAATGCGGGGATTACAGAGCTTTTACTGCTGGCGTCTTCTCCACCTGATGAATATATTCAGCGCTGGGCCTGCGCCTTGTTAAGGGTGATGCATACCTTTGCCCATGCTGAAACAGATATGTCGATGCATTTTTTTCCTTCGATTCTGGATCAGATTCTGGAACCCTATTATCGCCATATTCGCCCTGACAATGGCCAAATGTGGCTGGGCAGCGAAGCCGGATTTAGACTCCCACTTGTCGATTTTCAGGTCAAAGCCGGCAAAGACCGCGATTCGACCATTCTTAAACTGCTGCATAAACCCGAAAACGTTGCAGCCGATCTTTTTGATCGCATCGGGGTGCGTTTTGTCACACGCGATCGCTTAGATGCTTTATTAGTTCTGCATTATTTACGCGAGCGCCATTTAGTGGCTTTCCCCAATGTTAAACCCAGCCATTCGCGTAATACTTTACTGGATATCCTGAAATTTCGCAAAACGTTTCATGAACTCAAAAATCGGTACGACACCTCTGAAATCAGCCTGATTGATTTTGAAACCACCCTGCGCCAAAGTGCAGAACTCAGTAGCCCTCAGCCTGGCGGTGCACTGCGTCGACTGTTTAATCCCCACAGCAGTCGCCAATATCGCTCCATTCAGTTCACTGTCCGCCAGATGGTTCATCTGGTAAATCCCTTGTATAGCCTCATGGACCAGCTTGAACTCAAGCTTGAAGATCACCCAGCTGCAACCGGGCCTTTATTACGTGAGCCCCTTGCTCATGCAAAAGCCAATTACCGCTTCTTTTTTCCCTATGAAATCCAGATTGTGGATCAAGAGAGCCATCAAAGCAATATTGAAGGACCCTCTAGCCATGAAGCCTATAAACTGCGCCAGCTTGAAGCAGCTCGCAAGCGCGTTTTAGGTTCTCTTTTAAAACGCAGTAAAACCCGTCAGCCTTCGTCTAAACGTGCTGCAGAAGCGGATCAACGCTTACAAAATTTAGCGCAGAAAAGCTTACATTCAGATGATCAAACGGCTGTGCTGAACGTAAGCGATGATTTAGACGATCAAACCCAGCAAAATACGCGATCAAAGCGAAAAAAAGCTTTAGATAATGAAGTCGATGAACTGGATAAGTCTGCAGCAGCAGGTGACTAAGTTCCTGTGCTACGATGATGTCCATGTTTCGCGCCTATTTTAGTTCTCGCTATCGATCTCAGAACATTGCTCAGCAGCCTTCCCAATTGAGCCGCCCAATGAACACCCGCAAGCAGTTAGCCTGCTGGCTGGCCTCTGCACTTGTGTGTCTAAACGGACTGACAGCACCCGTCCAGGCCCAAAGTTTTTTTTCAGGGCCTTTTCTTGAACTCCCTGCATCCGAACAAACCCAGGTCGAAGCCGTACGCCGCTTTTATGGCCAGGTCTCAGCCCTCTGGCAAGAATTACGTCTTGACCCCACCATTGACGCTGATGGGGTTCGCAAACAGCTTGATCAGCTCAGTAAGCCGATTAGCACGCTGGATAAATCCCCCAGCTCAGCCCAAAATCTGTATTATCAGCTGCTGGGTGTTCAAATGCGCCTCTTACCGGCTCGCTCTGTTGAGCTGCGCGGTGCCTTAATCGAAGCAGACCAGCTGCCTTTAAATGCTGCAGCGATGACGCAGCTAATGAAAAAACTTAAAAACGCCGGTTTTAACGCGGTGTTCCCTGAAGTGTTTCGCCGTGGTTATGCGATTTTCCCCAATCCCATGGTTGATGTGGATCCACGCGTGGGGCGCAGCGACCAGCTTAAACTAGTTACTGACGCAGCAGCCCGCGAAGGTTTGGAAATTCATCCCTGGTTCTGGGTTTATCGAGTCCAGACCCCTTCAGCCAACCAGCCAAACGTCGCGCGACGTTTTCCAGCGCTCTTAAGTCAGCCACTTGACGGCAGCAGCTCCAGAGGCGGTGACAGTGACGGCGAAGCCGAAGTCTATATCAGTCCGGCATCCGTTGAATGGCGCCAGCTGATTACGGCTCTGATGACCCGTACAGCTCGTAATTACCCGGTTCAGGGTATCTTAATGGACCATGTGCGCTATGGTCGCAACCAGACCGAAGACGAACTCAGCCTGACCCGTTTTCAGCTCGATTTTCTCGACAAAGTGGGGTCGTTTCCACCGGTACGCATCGAACGCAACTCCCCGCTTGCGGCTGAATGGCAACTTTGGCGCGAAGAACAGCTTACGTTAATGGTCAGAGCGATGCGCAATAGCCTCGGCAATCAAAACAACCGGCCCGCGCTGGGAGTCAAAGTTCATCCCAATGAAAATCAGTCGCGGCTCAGCACGATGCA
>CAJYHH010001118.1 GCA_913773825.1 Candidatus Sericytochromatia bacterium
GAATCAGGCTGTTAAGTGAAGATGTTTGGACACCCAGATGATGGAGCCCTGGGCCTCGTTTTTGTAAGGCCCGTGTATAGGGTCCTGCTGCAATTGGCTGCAGCAGCAAGAGCTTGGGGCCCTTAGAGAGCTCGATATATTGCTCTTGTGTCCCTTCCGCAGGAAAAGACTCAATGGGTTGTTTCTGGCAAAAGTCGGGCAGAGCCTCAGACTGACGATTTAAATCAGCCGTTAAAAAGGCAAGATGGTCAACAAACACAAGCGGGCTTCCTTTGCTTATTTGGGTGGCTTATTTTGCGATAGACATAAGCCGTCACCTATTACACTCAAACTACCGGGAATGAGCGGGAATGAACTTGATTGAGCTAAACTTAAGCAGAAGGCTGATTGATCGCCAGCTGGGCCGCAAAAGCTCGTTGGTAAGCGGGTCGGGCTTCGCCACGGGCGACGTATGTGGCCAGATTGGGGTATTCATCCAGCAAGCCAGAGGCTTTAATTCTCAGCAAAACAGAGACCATGATTAAATCACCTGCGCTAAACTCGCCATCAAGCCAGTTCTGCTTGCCTAAATAATCAGCCAGCTGTTTGAGGCGCTCTCGGATTCTGTTTTTAATCAGGGGCACTCTGGCTTCTGTCCAGGGCTGCTGGCCTTCGGCAAATTTGGCGGTCTGAAGCTCTAAAATAACGGGTTCAATTGTGTTAAGCGCGGCAAACAGCCAGGTAATCGCTCGAGCGCGGGCGTCTGCTTCAGCGGGCAGCAGGCCTGAATGATTTTGGGCCAGATGCAACACAATGGAGCCGGTTTCAAATAAAGCCAGATCCCCTTCTTCAAAAGTCGGAATCTGGCCAAAAGGATGGAGTTTCAGGTGGGCGGGCTCTTTCAGAGCGGTAAATGAGACCAGCCGGACTTGATAAGGCAGGCCAAGTTCTTCTAAGGCCCAGCGTACGCGGGTATCACGAGCTAAACCTTTACCCCCATCCGGGGAGCGTTCAAATGCTGTCAGGGTGATTGAGCTTTTCAAAGTTTTGTTCTAGCCAGGCTGCGCCTTTGGAGTCTTGAATCTTGAGATCAGCCAGCAGGCCTGTGCTGATGGAGAGTCCCATAATTTGCTTTCCCTTTGTTAGGTAAAATATCGATCAGAATGTTGTTTATATCGTATCGGATTATCTAAATAAGATTATTCATACTTTGTGCCCTGATAGTTGAGCCAGCCATCGATATGTTTTTGCTGGGGATCTTTGTGAGTCCAGTGAATGACGCCTCCTTGGTCGTTCCATTCATATTCTCCAAAGAATTCAACAACCTGATTGATTTTAAGCGTGGTGATTTTGGGAGCTAAGTCAAGATTGTGAGCGATGAGTAAAGTTTGGCCAGAAGCCAGCTTTAAAATAAAACGCTGGTGGCGGCTGCCGTCATTGTCATCAGCCAGGATTCTGCTGACGGTGCCCCTGCCTTGAACCTGAAGATTGTTTGTTTTATTTTTAAACGCATTCATCAGGATTTGATCACTTTGGCTCAGTGTTGAGAGAGGTGAGGCAGATGCGTTGATAGCTGAAGCTGTTGGTGAAGCTGTCGGTAAAGACGTCGGAGACGCAGGAAGGGGGCTAGGAATCGCTGTTGGCTCAGGATTTGGCTCAGGATTTGGAGCCGGTGTTTGTAAGGGGCTGGCAGTTGGAGACGGACTTGCTTCATTTGCAGAAGGGGCGGCAGGGAGTGGCGTCGCCGGGTTGACTGGCGCAGGAAGATCTACGACAAAAGCTGAGGGTGAGCTTGTTGGCAATGGCGATAAACTTGCTGACGGCGCCGTGTCTGACACATTCAGACTGGTGTCAGCTGTGCTGGCACAGGCTGTTAAACAGACTAAGCCCGCAAACACATGGGATAAACAAAGCCTGGCTGGATATGACGGTTTGGATTGAAACAAACGCCGCTTTGGTTTCAGCTGTTTTGGTTTCAGCCGCGAATTTTTAATAGCTTTGAGCAGCTTATCAGACAACATTTCGTTGCTCCGCAAATTTGTTTGGTTTAAGTTGGAAAGGTATCAAACGCAGGAATCTCTGATGCCTGTGTCCAGGCAGCTTTGCTGGCAACAAAGATATGAGCATCAGGCCCCTTATTTAGTGCCGTATCCAGACAGCCAGCAGGCACCACAATCATTTGCTCACTGACATAGGGCATCGCTGAGCCGCAGACCGAACAAAAGCAGCGAGTGTGGCGAGTTTGCGGCAGATTAAAGGTGCTGATTTTGTCTGCTCCGGCAATCCACTCAAGCTTGGCGCTGGATGAAAATAAATTAGCCGCATGAGCAGACCCTGTATCTTTACGGCAATGGGCACAGTAGCAGAAAAAGAATCGCTCAAAATCGCCTTCAAGTTTAAATTGCGCGGCGCCGCATAAACAGGAGCCCAGGTGTTGGTGAGTCAGTTGGTGAGTCAGTTGGTGAGTCATAATTACCTCTGTGTAATATCTAAAGTTTACAACATCATCCATAAGTCCTGACTGAAGGGGTGGGCGTCAATTTTAAGGATTTGCGTGTCTGGTGACCTCAAATTCACCCATGCCTGGCGCAACCGAGAGCTTCAATTTGCCTTTGGGATCTTGTTTGGGTTCCTGTTCAATGGCAAAGGTCAGATTATTCCCTGATGCAACAATAAAGGTCAGCACTTGATGCTCGATATTTCGGGCGCTGAAGTTGTCGATACGCAGGTCTAAGTGCTCTGCCATCAGGCGTCTGTCCTGGTGATGGTGATCAATTAGCGCATAGCTGTAGCCACCTTTGCCGTCTTTTATCACGCGGCCTGTTAAATGAACCTGACCTTGGTCATCAAGCAGATAGGGCTGTTGGGACAGACGCTCAAACACAATAGCTGCCGCACGACGCGCGGATTCAGGTACGTTTAGTTTAAATTGAACCGTCAGCAGATCGCTTGTCAGCTTTTGAATAAAGGCTGTGCCGTGAATACTGCCCATACCGTCCAGACGCAAATGATCACCCTGCTTAAAGCCTAAAAGCTCAATGTGCTCTGCGTTTTCTTCTTCAACTTCTAGTTCAAAAGAGACCGCTGCTGCACCGCCTCGGACCACATGGCGACTGTCTCTAAACGTATACGCGGATCGGGCTTCTGGCTGAGCTGAGGGCTGCTTATCTTGTTTGCCCTGGCTTGCTTGAGGGATGCGATAGATGCTTGAATCCTGTGGGCTGCCGCTGGGTTTTTCGATTCTGCCTGACATCTCTTTGCCCCCTAAAAGCCAAATCTTGACGCTTATCCTTGCCCAGGTTTTTTAGCCAGATTTTGCTCTGTAACTGGGGCTGTAAAAGGATGACTCTGCCATGCTTTTATGCTTAAAGTATAACATTGGCTTTGCTTGGCTTTAGGTTTGCCAAAGTCTTTTTAGGCTGCTTGGGAAGATCGGAAGAGCACACGTCTGAACTCCA
>CAJYHH010001119.1 GCA_913773825.1 Candidatus Sericytochromatia bacterium
CTCGGCCTGCGTCTGGCGGATTATCACGTCACCGAAAGCGGTTTTGGAGCCGATATCGGCTATGAAAAATTCTGGAATCTCAAATGCCGCTTCTCAGGCCTTAAACCGGACTGCGCCGTCATTGTGGCAACGATTCGCGCGCTTAAAATGCATGGCGGTGGCCCCGATGTCACGCCCGGTAAAGCGATACCGGCTGAATACAGCCAGTCAGCGCCTCAACTTGTTGAAGCCGGGTTGAGTAATCTTATGGCCCATATTGAGATCGTCAAAGCCAGCGGTGTTACGCCCGTTGTCTGCCTCAATCATTTTGTCACAGACCATCCTGATGAAGTTGCAAGAGTCAAAAAAGCCTGTGAAGCCGTTGGCGTCAGAATGGCGGTTTCACGCCATTGGGAACTCGGCGGTGCAGGTGCAACCGAATTAGCCGCCGCCGTTGTCGAAGCCTGTGAAGAGCCCAATCAGTTTGCTTATTTATATGAAGATCAGCTGCCCTTGTCAGACAAGATTCAGCGGATTGCAACCCAGGTCTATGGCGCAAATGAAGTCCATTACCAGCCAAGCGCACGGGATCAACTTGCTCGCATCGAAGCAGATCCCCAGCTTAGCCAGCTGGCTTGCTGTATGGCCAAGACGCATTTGAGTCTATCAGACAATCCCAGTCGTAAAGGTCGCCCCACCAACTGGCCTTTAACAGTCAGAGAACTCAAGGTTTTTCAAGGTGCAGGCTTTATTGTGCCGGTGGCCGGAGAAATTAAACTGATGCCCGGTACAGCAGCGAGCCCGGCTTATCGCCATATTGATGTGGATCTCGAAACAGGTCAGGTGACTGGGTTGTTTTAGTCTATGGAGACTTTAGAGGCTTTGGGCGGTGTAGGCGACAAACAGCGGGACGCATAAGCTCCAGCTTTTCAGCAACAGCGCTTCCCCCCTCTCTCAATTCCTTACACGGGCCTCGTTTAGCTGGGCCGCGCCAAAAGAGCTGGAAGCTGTTGCCCAGGCTTTCTGAATCTGCTTTTTTACAGCCAGCATAGCCTTTACAGCGATTCTCCATAAAATTTGCCTGTAAATAGACACATGTCACTTTTTTGTCTGTTTACGGCTTAAGACGAAGATTAGCTGGCTCTGAAAATCCGTCTAAATGGTACAATGACGGAGAAAAGCTTGGGTGATAGGCAGCGATTTGTCGTATGAGGAGAACCAGTGGCGTCATTCGGGAGTGATCTGAGAATTCTACTTATTGAAGATTCCGAGATCGATTATTTGATTACGGAAGCTCTACTAAAAAAGGCCCTGCCAGCTGGTTTTGACCTAAAGTGGGTCAGCAATTGCAGTGAAGGCCTGGAGCAATTACTTCAACATCCGCCTGATGTCGCATTAATCGATTATTTTCTGAATGAAGAAACCGGTGTAGATCTCATTCACGATGCACGCGCCCAGGATTGTCGCGTGCCGATGATTCTGCTGACTGCCAAAGAAGATTATGAAACAGATTTGCTGGCGATGCAGGCCGGCGCTGATGAGTTTTTGGTCAAACGGCTGCTAAACCCAGCTCTGATTGAACGCGTTTTGCGCTATGTCACTAAGGTTCACCGCCAGCGTGAAGAAATTCTCAGTCTCAATCAGCAGCTTGAGCAGCGCGTGAATACCCGTACCGCCGAACTGATTAGCGCTAATTACGCTCTACAGGAAAGTGAACGCCGGGTTGAATTGCTCAAAGAAGTGGCCAGTGTGTCTAACGCAGCGGCCAGCATCGAAGAAGCTTTTATGGAGACCCTTGCATCCGTCTCCCATTACACCGGCTGGCCGCTGGGCCATGTAGCGATGGTGCAGAACCATGGCGAAGACGCAGGCAATTTGTTTTCGACAGATATCTGGTATCAAGCTGAAAGTCAGCGCTATCGAGATTTAATTGAAAAAACCAAACAAGTGGCGGTCTTTGGCCCTGATTCAATGGTGGGCAAAGTCCTGACAACCGGCCGACCCGTCTGGCTCGACTTTAGCAGTGGGGACAGTAAGCGCTTTCCGCGCTCAGAAGTAGCGCTTAAAAACCATCTGCGCAGCCTGATTGCGATCCCGGTCAGCGTAGGTGAGCAGGTGATTGCGGCTTTAGAGTTTTTCTCCCATGAGCTCGAAGTCTCCTCTGATGTCATGCTGCAATTAATGAGCGAAGTCTCTCAGCAGCTCGGCTATGTCATTAAGCGTAAACAAGCTGAAGCCGCTTTAAAAGTGACAGAAAAGCGGCTTAATCAGGCCCAGCACATTGCGCGGATGGGCAATTTTGTTTTTAATGCTGAAAACGAACTGATCACGGGTTCTGCTGAGTTTTATAACGTGCTTAAGCTCCCGCCAGAGCCCCTGAGCTTTGCCAGCTTATTGGCCCTGATTCATCCTGATGACTACCAGCGTGCCTTAGCCGCCTTTAATGACAGCGTCACTCAAAAAACGGGCCTTAATCTGGACTTCCGGATGAATTTACGCGACCACTCTACCATTCATGTTCAGGTCAATGCTGAAAATGAAGACATTGCTCAAAGCACGCTGAATGAAATTATTGGCGTGATTCAGGACATCAGCGAGCGCAAGCGGATTGAGCAGGACTTAGTCCGGCTGCGCGAAGGAGCAGAATCCGCCAACCAGGCTAAAAGTGCTTTTTTAGCCAGTATGTCACATGAAATCCGCACCCCGATGAACGCCATTCTGGGCTTTGCCCAGATTCTGATGCGTGACAAACAGATTTTGCCTCATCAGCGCCAGCATCTGACAACCATTATGCGCAGCGGCGAACATTTATTGGGCCTGATCAACGATATTCTTGAAGTCTCTAAAATTGAATCCGGTCGCGTAACTTTACATCACGCCCCTTTTGGAATCGAGCAGCTTTTACAGGATGTCGAAGCCATGTTTGCTGAAAAAGTGAGGTCCAAACGCCTGAGCCTGAGCTTTGATCTGGCTGAAGACGTTCCTCGCTATTTGTTAACCGATGAAGGCAAACTGCGGCAGGTTTTAATTAATCTGCTCAGCAATGCCGTTAAGTTTACAGACCAGGGCAAAATTGTCGTCAGAGTCCGCCAGCGCGGCCAGGTACAAGCTTCTGGTGGCAACCCTTCACATCGTCCTCAAAGCCTGCTTTATTGGGAAGTTGAAGATACAGGCTGCGGTATTGCCCCGCATGAGCTGGACAAAGTGTTTTCAAGCTTTGAGCAGACCGCCAGCGGCATCCGCTCTCAGACCGGTACAGGCTTAGGCATGTCGATTAGCCGCAGCTACGTCCAGATGATGGGTGGTCATCTCAATCTGCGCAGTAAGCTGCATCAGGGCACCTGTTTTTATTTTGAGCTACCTGTTGCTCTGGCTGAAGCTGAAGTCGTCAATGCGCGCGAACATCCCCGCCGGATCACCGGCCTGGCTCCTGGTCAGCACAAGCCCAAAATTCTGCTGGTTGACGACCGCGAGACTAATTTAGAACTGCTGCAAGAAATGTTGCACCCATTAGGTTTTGAAACCCATACCGCCGTTAATGGACTTGAAGCGGTAAAAGCCTTTGAAAGCTGGAGCCCTGCCGCCATTTTAATGGATGCCGCTATGCCTGAGCTTGACGGGCTTGAAGCGACACGGCGAATTCGCCGTTTAGATCAAGGCCGTGAGATTCCGATTATTTCGGTTTCAGCCTCTGCGTTTGAACATGACCGCGCTTCGATTCTGGCAGCTGGCGCAACGGACTTTTTAGCCAAACCTGTGAGAGAGCAGGATCTGCTGAATAAACTTCAAGAACTGCTTCAACTTCATTTTCTTTATGAAGACGATCTTCAGACGTCTACAGCAGAAACAAAAACTGAACTCAGTTTAGATGGCCTGGATCACAGTTTAAAAGCTGAACTAGAGACGGCTTTGCATAGCGGCGATCTGGATCGCTTAGCTGAATTAACCGAACACTTTAGTCCTGAATTTGCCGCTCAGGCCGAACATATTCGTGAACTTGTCCAAAATTTTGCCTATGACCAGCTTAATCAACTCTTTCAAGGAGCCCCTGCGTGAATTTATTAAACTCCACCACTCCCCCAGATGTTCAGGCAGATATCCTGATTGTCGACGATACCCCGGCCAATCTACAGGTCCTGTCCCAGGTTTTAAAAGACAGTGGCCATAAAGTCAGAGCAGTGCCAAATGGTTTATTGGCTTTGCGTGCAGTTGATAGCCGCAAACCTGATCTTATTTTGCTCGACATCAATATGCCTGAGATGGACGGCTACGAAGTCTGCCGTCGCTTAAAAACCTCAGCTGACACAGAAGATATTCCGATTATCTTTATTTCGGCCCTTAACGAAACCCTGGATAAAGTCAAAGCCTTTGAGTTTGGCGCAGCTGACTACATGACCAAACCGTTTCAGTTTGAAGAAGTCCAGGCCCGTGTGTCGGTCCAGCTCAAGCTGCGCCGTCTTCAGCAAGAGCTGCTTGATAAAAATCAGTCACTTGAAGCCAGCTTAAATCGTCAGCAAGCTTTAGAAGTCCAGCGTGAAAATCTGATTCATATGATGGTTCACGATATGCGCTCCCCCCTCAGCGGAATGTTGGGCTATTTGTCTTTGCTTGAGATGTTTTCATCTGCCTGGCCCCCCAAACACCAGACGTATCTGCAGCGCTGCCAGGAAAGCACAGACTCGCTGATCAAAATGATTTCAACCATTCTCGACATCCACAAAATGGAATCTGGCGATATGCTGCTGCGCGCATCCAAGGTGGAAATCAGCTCCGTTGCGCGCAAAGCCTCAGAAGCGCTTGGCGGCATGGCCATTAATAACCCGATTGAAATTGAAAATGAGCTGGACCAAACAGAGGCGTTGCAGCTAGAGGCTGATGCCGAAATGGTTCAGCGTGTGATTGAAAATCTGCTCGGTAACGCTTTAAAATTTTCTCCTGACGGCGCGCCGGTGCGCATTCGTCTGAGCCCACATGCAGACCAGATCAAAGTGGGCATTCAAGATCAAGGACCTGGGATACCCGCAGAAATGCACGAGCGAATTTTTGATAAATTTGGCCAGGTTGAAGCCCGCAAACATTCAACCGGCTTAGGCCTGACCTTCTGTAAATTAGCCGTAGAAGCCCACGGCGGCCAAATTGGCTTAGATAGCCAGGTCGGCCAGGGCTCAACCTTCTGGTTTACGCTGCCCGCTCAGGTTCAGTCAGAGCTGGCGCCGAGTCTATGAAAGCCTTGCTGACCGCCAGCTTAAGTCTGGTACTGATGTCTCTGAATCAAGCTGGCGCCTTGGCGATTACCTCTGCTGAACTGCTGCAAAAGCTGGCCCGCCCGCCTGCCGCCCAGAGTTTTACCGGCCAGCGCAATCTAAAAGTGATGCGCCACAATATGGCACCGCTTGTGACCAGCGCCAAAGTCAGCTTTGTTGACAGAGGCAATTATGAGCTGACGCTCCTGAGCCCTAACGGCATCAAAGACACCCGGATTCAGGCTAAAAACAGCGTCGTCAGCGTGTCGTTTCCAAATGATAAATTTTTTCTGTTTAACTTTAACAGCTCATTGCCCTCAAGCTTTGTGCTGAGTGCTTTTCCGACCCGCAGTGACCTGAATCAGCTGCTGAGCAAAAACTATGAAGTGTTGGTGCGCGCAGATGAAGTGATCAGCGGCCGTAAGGCCTATCAGATTGAGTTTGTGCCCCGCAACGCCACGCGTGATCAGGACTTGCAAACCCCGATTGCAGTTGTTCCACGCCGCAGGGTCTGGCTGGATCAAAGCAGTTTACAAGTGCTCAAAGACGTGCGTTACTGGGACTTTTTATCAGCTGACGGGCGCTGGGAATTTAGCAATTCGCCGTATATCGAAAGCACCTATACGCAGTTTCAGCCTGGCGCCAAACCCACGCTAGCGGCTTTACAGCCCGTCAACGGTGCGCATAAATTCCAGATCTCAGGCCAAAAATCCCGCCCGTTGAGCTATAAATCTTACGCCGAAGCCCAACAGTCTGAAGGTCTTAAAATCG
>CAJYHH010001120.1 GCA_913773825.1 Candidatus Sericytochromatia bacterium
GAAACCCAGGCGGTCGTCAATCCCTTTTGGTCAGCGCTGATTTCGCTGTATTTACCGATGCGCTGGATGATTTACCACAGCGTAGGGGCTACTGAACCTTTGTTTTTATGTCTGGTCTTTGGCTCAATGCTGAGCTTTTTTCGCAAAAACTATGCGTTGGCATTTATTCTGTGTGGTTTGTCGGCGACAACCCGCATTGTTGGTGCTTTATTTGGTCTGGCCTATTTGCTGGTTTTAATTCATGAAAAACGCTGGAAGTTGATGCCGCTACTGGCTTTGATTCCTGTACCTTTGTTCGCCACTTTTTCGTTTTATGCTTATCGATTTGGAGACTTTTGGGCTTATTTTAGCTGGAACAGCAAACTCTTAAATCCCATGCCGATGCAGGTGCTGATTAATTTTGCTGGCAATAATAACACCCAGCACGCTGAGCTTTATCTGATTATGTATGTGGTTTATGGTGCCGGGGTATTTTTGCTGTGGCGCTGGCCGCTGTTTTTCTGGTACTCACTGGTCTTTTATGTCTTTAATCTGTTTATTTTCCATGAGGACTTAAGCCGTTATTATATTCCGATTGCGCCTTTAGCCTTAATTGTCGCCTACGATAAAATACTCTCCCAGCGTGCCTTTAAGCTGATTTTTCCCTTATTGGTGATTGGGATTTATCTTTATAGTTGGCCGCTGGTTGAAAAAAATGTTTTAGTTGAATGGGTCTGGAAAGATCTGGTCAAGGCTCTGCAGTAGACTTCAAAGCCTGACCGCTCTTTTATGCTTGTCTAAACCGCCACGGGATCTGGAAAGTGAACCGTCACAGGCTCTGGCGTAATCAGCAGCAGACCGCTGGCGCTGGGATTGACAATACCTGGTGCCACTGGTTGAATGTCAGCCTCTGCCAGGCTCAATGCGCTGCGCTTGGTCAAATCAAGCAGAACCGTCATCACAGCGCTGATGCGGCTGATGAGCGGCAGATTCATTGCTGCAATCACTGAGCAGCTTGCAATCAGGGTACTGGTGGTGGCGCTGTAAAGATTTTCCAGCTTTGGATCTTGTTGGGCTTTTTTGGATGTATCAAGCGCGATCCAGATATCTGCAACCGCAAATCCAAAGCGAAACAGCGGGCCAAAAACACTTAGCCCACGCAGCAGCCCGCGTACACCCGGAATCGGTAAATGGCTGGCAATCATCCAGACCAGACGAGGGGCTGTGGTTGGCCCTAAAGGCTGACGGATTTTCATCACGGTTTCTTGCAGCTGTGGGCTGATTTGAGGCTGAATAGAGTAAGTATGGCGATTTAGCTTTTGCATGGTTAACCTCCAGGGCTTGTGCCAGAACGATATGGTTCTATCATCGGTTTTTGCCCGATTAGGCGACAAGTTGTTAAGCATCAGGAGTTTGCAAAAGTGGGGTTAAAAGGTGGTTAGGCCAGCAAAGCTGGCGTGGTGGGTTTTAAATGCAGAAAAGAAGAATGAAGGCTGTGAATAAAAAAGATATTCTGCGTTAGAGCCGCACGGCCTTCACAGCCCACAGCCGTCTTAAGCTTAGATCTCCAGCGCGTTAGCTGCCAGAGTGGGATTGACGTTTAACTGTTCAATCCTGCCAGCATAGACTAATTCGCTGCCTTGATACATTTCATGAATGCGGGGCATAAAGGTTTTAGCGTCAAGGCCTAAATGTTCTTTGGTGATTTGGGCATCAAATGAGCAGGGGCCAGCAATTTCAATCACAATCACTTCGGTGCCGGCAAAAGTAGTTTTACCCAGGACTTTAGCTTGTAAATTGGGCTGGGTCAGGCGGTTGACGGTAGCAGCCAGATCAATTTGACCAATCAGGTAATTACGGCCCGAGAGCAATTTTTGATCATTCATCGCCAGATTGAGGGAAACCATTTTCAGAATGCCGCTGGGGCGGACCTTTACTTGATTGCCCCCAACCTGATAACCCAGTTTGACACCCTGGCGGCTGGAGTCACTGCTGGCAGTGACATCAATTTTGACCTGATTATTTAGGAATGTATATTGAATTTTGCCGCTGCCACTACCTTTGGGGCCTTTTTCAAGCGTTGAAACCGTTGCGGTTAGGGACTGAGTGCTGGCCATGGCCTGACGTGCTTTGCTGAGATAGTCACTGGCGCTGGGCGTTTTAGCTGCCGCAGGTGACGCGGTTTTAGCTGGCGTTTTGCTGGCCGTTGGCAGAGGATTTTTCTTGGCTGCAGTTGAGCTTGTGCTGGTTGTAGATTTAGCTGCTGTGGCAGTTGTGCTGCGGCTTGTGTTAGCAGCGGGGCTTGTGGTTTGTTCTGCAGAACTAAAGCTTTGGCCATAGCTCTGGGGCATAGGCGGATTGAGGTTGGCTGTCTGAGACTGAGCATTTTGCTGTTGCTGCAGATAAGTTTGCTGATTCTGAGAATAACCCGTCTGCGCATAGGCAATTTGGCTTTGACCCATCTGATTCATTTGGTTATAACTCTGAGGGTAACCTGTATAAGCCGCATTCATCGCGCCTCGTCCACCACATGCGCTTAATGCCGTTGTCAGGGTCAGGGCGGCCAGCAGGGAGGAAAAAGTGCGGACAGAATGCTTCATGGAGACAACCTCTCTCATTTTGTTAAGCGCACGAGTGCTTAACGGTGATAGTTATGATGTCGATGTTTTGTGCAGAAGCCTGACTAGCATGAGGATAAGCTGAAGTTAAAAGATAGGAAATATCTGGTTTAGTTTTGATTGTCGAGGCTTAATCTCGCTGTTTTCTGGCCAAATTCAGCTCAAAGAATAAAGTCAAAAAATGAAAAAAGTCCGGGAGCAGAAGCCCCCGGAGCGTAGAAGTCAATGCTGAAACGTCGTATTAAAGCGCTGTTAACAGCGCTGGGGATTATTCAGCGGCACTATCGTCGCTGCTGGAAGAGCTGCTGGAAGAACTAGTTGAATCAGCTTCGGCAGTGCTGCTGGCGCTTTCGCGAGCAACTACACGGCAGGTCTGACCACCAATTTCGACTGAACCAGCAAAGCCAACCCGAGTGGTGCCTGAGCTTGTCGTGGGTTTAGTGCTGGTGGCAGGGACAGCTTTAACCGGGCGAGTAGTCTGGCCAGGCTGCTGGATTCCGGGCTGAGGACCGCCGAAGCCAGGACGTCCGGGTTGGTGCGGCTGAGGGGCCATACCAGGCCGCCCGGCGGCTGGCTGCGCTGGAAGAGCTTGAGGCGTGGGGGGAACGGCTGCACCCTGGCCACCAATATAAATAAAGATGGCCTGCTGAACGCCAGCTGCGCTGCGCATGGGTACGGCTTGCGTATTGCGCATTTCAGGATGGTTTCGCTGAATGTCCTGGAACTGGCGCTGACGATCAGCCCCTTTGGATTTGCTGAGCTGGCGAAGTTTGCCTTGGAGTTCAGCGCTCAGGCGCACCCGCTTGGCAGGAGCGGCTGCAGTGGCCTCAACGGGAGCAATCACAACCGGCTCAACTTCATCAGCTTCAATGAGGGCTTCTTCTGAGCTTGTGGTCTCAACTATTTCTTCATCAAGTGAGGCGACTGACATATCACCGCCGCACACAACCTGATAATTTTTGCCAGCGTCTGCAATGGCGCTGACAACACTGCCATCTTCGAGGGTGACGGCGTTGTCGTCTGTGGCTGCATCTTTAACTGATTTCTGCAGGCTGCTGAGTAACTGGGAGGCGAGCTGGGCGTCAACGGTACAACCGCTTAAGATAACGGACGAGAGACAGATGCTGGCGAAGAGACGAGAAGTTAAAGACATTTATCGGGCTCCTGGTGGTTTGATTTAACCGGAACTTGTGGTTCCTGAATATATTCAAACACGCTCGATTTTCTAGATCGCCATCATATTTGAACTGCTGCTGAAATGGTCGCTAAGTTGACGATTAAGAATATAATCTTCTTTGAGTTCTTGACGAGTCTGGCCTTCTAAACCGGGCACCAGCAGCGCTTTCTGGACACACAGTGCAGCTTGCATGAGATACGTATGGCGCTCGGCTGCTGCATCTGCTGGCGCTTTATGGGCGAGTACACCCCAGGCCACAGCTTTCGCCATTTGCAGAGTCCAGAAGTGTTCGTTTAATTGCTGACCAGCAGCCAGTTTATTAATCTCACAGATTCCGGCACTGGCATCTGTTTGTAGCCAGCACAGGCTGATTAAATAAAAGCAGCGAATATGGGCCGCTCGCTGTTCGCTCAGGCCTTCCTGAAACAGATTAACGGTGCTTAAAACATCGCGATAGGCGTTATGCGCTTCCTGCATCAGTTGCTGAAAAGGTTTTTCAAAGGTTTCAGGGTAACGTTCTTTGGCCCACAGCAGCAGTGAAGCTGTGTCATAACACA
>CAJYHH010001121.1 GCA_913773825.1 Candidatus Sericytochromatia bacterium
TTGCTGAGCCCATGGCTGCTGGGGCAACCAGCGTTCAGAAGATTGGGCCGGAGCAGATAAGGCAATTATGCCCGCAATTCGGCTACTCATTTCTACGCCTAAAATATACGCCAATGAGCCTCCAAAAGAAGAGCCCGCAATAAAGACTCTGTCAACAAGGGTTAATAACTGATTCAGAGCCGCTTCAGCACTGCGATAACAGTCTGTCCAGCTCACGGCACCTGAGTACAAATAGCCAGGATTCTCATGACCGGCTAAAATCGGCGCCATGACGGTAAAGCCCTGGCCAAACAGCTGGGCACCTAAAGCTTTTAAATTACAGGGCGTGGCGGCTGACCCGTGCAGCAGCAAAACACCTGTGCGAAAATCAGGCTGATGCAGTAAAAACGGCAAATCAGCTTCGTTGAGCCCAGTTGCCAGCAAACGCTGACGTTCAGATTCTAGGGCTGGGAGGACAGCTGACATTAGCCGGGAGGCCAGTTGAGCTGACGACCACCGAGAATATGCAGATGGATATATTCCACGGTCTGCTGGCCATGCTCACCGTTATTTACCACAATCCGATAACCTGATTCAGTCAGACCCAGTTCATGCGCTACGTGAGCGGCACCTTGAAACAAGCGGCCAACCATCAGCGGATCTTGTTCAGAAAGCTCAGCAAAGCGTCTGACTTTTTGTTTGGGAATCACCAGTACATGTACAGGCGCCTGGGGGTTGATGTCACGAAAAGCCAGAATATGTTCGTCTTCATAGACTTTGTCGACGGGAATTTCGCCGGCAATCACGCGGTCAAAAAGGGTTAGTTCACTCATGGCACACCTGCTTATCTGGAATGCATTTGCCAGTCTAACACAGACTTAGTCCCCAATGCCGATCACTTTCCAAAAGCCGTTTTCAAGCCGTCGGACCAAAATCATACCGGTTTCGGGCTCCCCTTTAAAAACCAGGTCAATGACAACCGCGTGAACGTCCTCAGTAAAATCGCTGACGGTGAGTTCCCGATACAGTTTGGGCATCTGGACTTTGAGTTCTTCAATTGATAAAAACCGGGGGTTCTGGACGATAAATTCACGCCCCTTAACATTCTGAAGCTGTTTGGCCAGCTCAATTTCAAGCTGCGTGCGGCTATTAATCACAGCCCCATCCCCCCAAAAAGGCGTCTCAGACATTTCCATCGCCAGTCGTGCATTACCTTCAGCAAAAGCCTTTAAATATTTTTCTGCCACCGCTGTCGCTTTAGCCTGTTCAGCTGGATCATCTTCAATTTTGACTTTGGTGCAGGCAGTCAAACTGGTAAACAGCAGCAGTGAGAGCAATAATTTGGGTGTACAGCGCATGGTTAAACACTCCTGGCGGCAAAATAGCCACTAAAATCGTGGCGAAATTATAACATGGGCAAGTGGGCTATCGGCGATAGTTGATGCGGGCTGTATAAGCGGTGGACCCTGAAGAATAAGCTCGGCCTCAGGCATTTTATTTACAGCCTGCAGAGCTTAGAACCCATCGCCCATATCCAATGATAAACTCTATATGTCCATGGTTAATCTTAGAAGCTAGAACTGAGGTTTCATTGTATGTTGAAGCAAGTTGTGATGACTGGATTCGCTTGTGTCTTAAGTATAGGCGCGCTGGCAATTAGTCAGCCCGGTCAAAGTGCTGCTGCTTCAGCGACTTTGACCCATCTGTTGGGCAGCGTGCAAGCTCATACTCAAGCAGGTTGGCGTGCTTCTGTCCAGGGTCAGCGTTTATATCCGGGCATGACGTTGCGGACAGGGAATAATTCTCGTCTGCAGCTGCGCTATGACGATGGCTCAGTTGTCAGATTAGGTGCGCGCTCTGTGATGCGTTTAAGAGCCGCCCAGGATCTACGGCTTTTACGGGGTAAAGCTCATATTCAAAAGCAAAAAAACGCTCAGCAGTTGAGGATTCGCACCCCGATTGCGCAGGCTGCGGTTTTAGGGACTGAGCTTTTTGTCTCGCATAATGATCAGAATATTAGTCATGTCACAACGCTGACCGGAAAAGTAGAAGTCACCGGCGAACTTGGCGACAAACAGTTTGTTAACCCTGGTGAATGGGTTGAAATAGAACCGGGCAAAAAGCTTGAAAAACCCACTCCCTTTGACTGGGAAGCACTTAAACGCCAGGAGCGTTTTTTGCTCGATCTGGATTTTGTGCCAAAACCAGGCGAACTGGATGACAGCGAAGACTGGAAATAGTCTGATAGC
>CAJYHH010001122.1 GCA_913773825.1 Candidatus Sericytochromatia bacterium
CCTGTACAGTTCAGACAATTGCTGCCGCTGGCATTGACACCCCGACAGAGATCCAGATTAGGAAGGTTTAGATAAAGCGTTGGGCAGAGCAGCCAGAAGTTATAGGGGGTGTACAGACTGGGCACACCTGCTGTATGCGCAATCTCAGCAATGCCTAAAGAGAGCCCTAAAAAATTATGATAGTGAACTAAATCAGGCTGGAATTCTTCAAAGGCCTGTTTAAAAATCGCCACAATATCAGGGTTATGGACTTCACGACGAGGATTACTTTCATCAAAAAAGAGCGTCGGACGATTGTGAATCCCGCGAACTCGCACCCCTTCGTCGATGATTTCACTGAGTATATAAGCCGGTGCTTCTTGTACTCTGGGCACAGCAGCTGAAACCACCATCACATCATGGCCTCGGCGCTGTAGCTCAAGCGCGAGTTGCCGCGGAAAAATTGTTCCGCCGCCAGAATCTTTCCAGCCCCACATCGACATTAGAATGCGCATAGTTCTTTTAAGCCTTCCTGGAGCGGAACCTGAGGTTCCCAGCTGAGTTCGCGGCGTGCTTTAGAAATATCGGCCAGAACTTCGTCAACATCACTTGGTCGGCGCTGATGGCCCCAGATTATTTCTGGATGATGCTGGCACTGCGTTAGTAAGATATCTAACAGCTCCGCCACGCTATAGCTGCTGCCTGAACCAATATTATAGATATTGACAGGATTTGGGCTAGGTGTTGTTAAGGCTGCTAAAAATGCCTGGGCGACATCCCGAACATGCACATAGTCCCGACGTGGATAAGGATCCCTGAGCCTGACCTCAGCTTGATTAAGCTGAGCTAAAATGCTCGGAATCAACATATTAGCGTCTTGGTTGGGACCATAAACATTAAACAGACGCAGAATCTGAAGCTGAAATGTATGATTATGGGCGTATTGCTCACATACTTGCTCGCTAAGATATTTGCTACGCTGATAGGCGTGAGTAGGAGCAAGTGGGTGCTGCTCATCAATCGGGCGATATTGCGGTGGCCCGTAAAGATAACTTGAGGCTAAAATCAATTTCTGAATTTGCTTAAGCCGGGCATATTCACAGATGTGCAGGGTGCTGAGCAGATTGATTGTCCAGCTATTCAGTGGGTCTTGATCAAACGGCGTGACGCCAACAATTCCAGCCAGATGAATCACCGCATCAGAATCAGGTAACTGTTTAATACAAACAGGATCACTTAGATCGATTTCAGATCGGCCTTTGATGCTGATGACATTTAATTCTGGCTGCTTTTGCAATAAAGGCACCAGCGTGCGGCCAATTAAGCCACCTGCTCCTGTGACCAGCACACGCATCAGTTTATTCGCCTAAAAACAGAGATTGATGAGTTTTAAACAGGTCTTGAGCTTCGGCATAGTCTTGCTCACGACCAATATCCAGCCACATGCCGTCAAAGGTATAAGCCTGAGGGGCTTGCTGGGAAGCAATCAGCTGTTTCATCAGATCTGGCAAATCCAGGCGCTGGCCTTTGGGGATCCAGTTGAGGATTTCGGGTTTAAAACAGTAAATGCCCATGCTGACGTGATAGCTCAAGGTTGGCTTTTCGATATAGTCGCTGATCAGCCCGTTTTCATTGAGCTCAAGTACGCCAAGATTAATCGGCACCGGTTTTTGGTACGTTCCAATTGTGGCGAGACGCCCGTGAGCAAGATGTTTACGGAACATATCGGCATAGTCCAGGGTGCAGAGAATATCCCCGTTCATGACCAAAAAATCTTCGTTGAGATTCTGAATCAGCTGTAAGGGGCCAGCTGTGCCTAAGGGCTCATCTTCGTGGGAATAATCAATCTCTAAGCCCAGCTTTTCGCCTTTGCCAAAAAAGGCCTGAATCAGCTCAGCCAGATAGCCTACTGCTAAAGTGACATGTTCAATCCCTGAGTGTTTAAGCTGGCGCAGCACAATTTCAAGAATGGGTTTTTCCTGAATCGGCATCAGGGGTTTAGGAAAGACGGTTGTATAAGGGTAAAGTCTGCTGCCGCGCCCACCCGCAAGAATCACGGCTCGTTTAGGGACAGCCTGGATTGCCGTCATTAGACCGTATAACTTTCTGGACGATAGATATGTAAATTGTCTCGCAGCCAGGGAATCGTCAGCTCAAGACCTTGTTCCAGACTGTATTGGGATTCCCAGTTAAAAATGTTTTTGGCTTTGTTGGGGTCACAGAGCAGGCGCTCAACTTCACTGCCGCTGGGCCGCTGGCGTTCAGCAGTAGATACTAGAGGTTTATGGATGCCGGTGAGCTTCATGAGTAACTCTGCCAGATCGCCAATTGCAATTTCATGGCCACTGCCAAAGTTAATCACTTCGCCATTCCCGAGCCCAGATTCAGCCACGGTTAAATAAGCTGAGACCGTATTGGCGACATAATTGAGATCGCGAGTGGGAGATAAAGCGCCGAGTTCAAGGGTTTCTTTGTCGCTTAAAAGCTGTGAAAGAATAGTCGGAATCACAGCGCGTGCTGATTGACGGGGCCCAAAGGTGTTAAAGGGTCTGACAATTGTCACGGGCAGTTCAAATGAACGATAAAAGCTTTCGGCCAACATATCAGCCGCGATTTTAGAGGCTGAATAAGGTGATTGGCCTTGTAAGGGATGTTTTTCGTCGATGGGCACGTACAGGGCCGTGCCATAAACTTCGCTGGTCGACGTGTGAAGCACCCGGCAGTCGTTGGCTAATCCGGCATGTAAAATATTTAGGGTGCCAGTGACATTGGTTTCGATATAGGAGCGCGACGCCTGATAAGAATAAGGAATCGCAATTAAGGCGGCCAGATGAAAAATCAGCTCTTTGCCCTGGCTTAAGCTGCGCATTTGTTCAGCGTCGCGAATATCGCCCTGGGTGACACTTAGAGCTTGTTTAATTTCAATCGGCAGCTGACTGAGCCATCCCCAGCTATTGCTGGAATTGTAATGAACCAGGGCCTGGACCTGATAGCCCGCGCGAACTAATGCTTCTGTCAGATGACTGCCAATAAATCCGCCAGCGCCTGTGACCAGAACCTCTTTCGCCATACCACTTCCTCAACTACTTGCTCAATTACTTGTGCAATGACTGCTCAGCTATTGTCTTCGTCATCATAACAGAAGAGTTTAGCTATAGTGCTCCAATTGATCTTTGATGGTTTCGATCATGTAATCAACCGGTGGGGTTACGCCTGTCCAGCGCTCAAAGGCAACGGCCCCCTGATACGCCAGCATATCCAGACCGCTATGGGGAATCAACTGGCGCTCGCTGGCCCATTTCATCAAAATGGTGCTGGGCGGGTTATAGACCATATCGTAAACATGGGCACCGGTTGGCAACATCCCGACCATGGTGCGTGAAATCGGGCTCTGCTCGTTTTGTGGGTACATCCCCACAGGTGAAGCGTTGACCAGTAACCAGGTGCGTTCCAGATCTTCAGCAAAAATCGAAGTGGCTTTAGTATGAGGGGTCCAGATCATCTCTGGAAACATCGGTTTGAGGTCGTCGATTACGCGCATTACGGCTTCTTGACGGCGTGCCAGAAAAATAATCTCTTTGACCTCTAAACGTGCTAAAGCAACAGCCGCAGCGCGTGCTGCGCCACCAGAACCGATAATTGCAACGGAGCGCCCTTCAATCGAGACGCCGGTTTTGACTAAGCTGCGGCGAAAACCTTCAACGTCAGTATTGTCGCCGGTGAGCTGTTTGTTCTGATCAAAAAACAGTGTGTTAACCGCGCCTACTAACTCAGCTTCTGGAGTGATGGCATCGAGAAAAGGCAAAATTTGTTCTTTGTGCGGAATGGTGACATTGGCGCCAATAAATCCACAGGCACGCAGAGCCATAATCCCTTCATTGAGATGGCCTGGCTGGACGGGCAGGGGTAAATAAGCATAATTGAGGCCTAAGAGTTCAAACACTGAATTGTGCATGACGGGTGAAAAGCTATGGTGCAGGGGATAGCCAAACAGGCCAATCAGGCGCGTATGCTGGTCGATTTTAGGCATCAGGCGTCTCTTTCTTAAAATCTGAACCTTCATTATCCCTGATTAATAGTCGGGAACCAAGCAAAATTAGGGCTGTGCCAAGGGTATAGGCCAATAAATCTTTAAGGTCAAAGGTTGTGCCAATGATAATTCTAGCGACAGCATTGTCTTGAAGTCCCAGCCGCTCAACGAGTTTAAAACCCTGGGCACATTCAATGCTAAAAGCAAAAATGAGTAGTGCACCGCTAATCAGCCAGACAGGGCCTGCCAGAAAAATCCTGACAAAACAGTACATCAGTACCATTACCAACACATCGCCAACAAAGGGCCGAATAAAACTGTCATGAACAAAGAGCGCAATCAGCAGTTCCGTTGTAAAAATCAGCAGAAAAGCCAGCAAAAAACGCCATGAAAAATGCAGCTTAAGCGGGTGTTCTTGATTAAAAGATGGACTTGCCATAGTCAGGTAACTTAAACCTCTGATTTCTTTCAGACTACCATCAACACAGAATGTTTAAAGATCTGGTGAACTGAGCTGATGACCACCGTTTCTGAACAAACTGTTCAGCTCTTTAATTTTGAGGGTTTTAAGCGGGCCTTTGTTGAGCTGGATCTTGAAGCCTGGCTGGCTTATTATGCCGAAGACGCTGAATGGATCGAATACAATCACCTCAGGTCTTTAGATGATCCACAGCGCACAGTTGGCAAAGCTGCTATCTCTAAACATTTGCAGATGATTAAAGACAGTCAGTTGACGCTGTCTATTCAAGATGAATTAGTGGGTCCAGAACGGGCTGCTTTTTGTGTTTGGGTGGTTTTGTCCAGCGGTAAGCGGATTATTGAGCATACTTTTATCCGCTATAAACAGGGCTTGATTACGCGTATGGTGGATATGAACTACTCCCGGCAAGCTGACGCTATGCCGTGAGTTTCGTGCTTCTTTGCAGTGTGTGCTGCTCCACACAGGGCCGGTTCCCGACCCGTAACGGTTTGATACAAAGCCCAGTTCAGAATCACCTTGGCCGCATTTTGGTCGCGGCCGAGGATGAGTCCACAGCGTTGACAGTGAGGCCTGCGCTGAGACAGGGGCTTTTTCTCCCGATACCCGCAGCCACTGCAGGTTTGGGAGGGTTTCACTTACGTGGATCGATTTCTACCCACTGAAGACGAGCCTCTTCCGCTTTCGTCTTCAGCATCTGGTGAAAGGCTCCCGGCGAGGTACTTAATATCTCACGATTCAATCCGGCTTTGTAGCGGCCACCGGCTGCCGTCAGAGCCCGGATGTTGAGCCTCTCTACCGCAATCAGAGCGTGCTGCTTAACGATGGCGGCGGTGGTTTGATGCAGAAAATCCTGCCGTTGGCGGGCAATTCGGGCGTGGAGAGCGGCTATCTGCTGCTGGAGTTTGCGCCAGCTTCTCGACCCACGAGATTTTCGAGCCAGGTTCCGCTGGAGATG
>CAJYHH010001123.1 GCA_913773825.1 Candidatus Sericytochromatia bacterium
TGGGCTTCAAGCCCTGCAAATGACTGACGAATCGCCCGTGCTTTTTCTAGCTTGGCTCGGACTGAGGCCATTTCACGGCGCAGGAGCGAGAGTTTTTCTTCGAGTTCCCGGCGGGCCTGAATCAGCAGGGCCTGACGCTGAATATTGACTTCTTCTGCCAGCTTGGTTTCAAGTGAGATTTTGGCATGCTGAAGCTCAAGCGCGCGGCTGCGAGTCTCTTTGCGGGCTTTGCGCATAATGGACTCAACTTCTTTAATCGCGTTTTCAAGCTTGACCTGTTTGTCCTCATTCATCGCTTCAATCATCTTAAGACGGGTGCGGATTTCTTCAAGGTCTTTGATAATATCGTTTTCAGCAGAGGGCATATTGGCGCGAATCACGCGGATGCCGTAAGTGGGGGCCAGATATTGATTTAAGGCCTGAATCACGTTTTCGATCCGATCGCGGCCCACAAATTTTACGCGAGCGTCAGGCATCGACGTAATCATCCTCAGCGTAATATAAGAGGCATAAAGATTCAGGATTTTCATAATCCCTGCCGGGCTGGTGCGCGAAATAAATTTAGCCGGATCTTCAACCCGAAACACCACTTGATTGCTTAGCGAGATACTGCCAAAGTCCCCAGTAAAATTGGCGTTCTGGAGATTAACAACCTGATCCCGTGACGAAACCAGATAGGGAATAAAATGGGCGTAGTTAAAGCACCAATTACGGCCTGTACGGGCCTTGGCTTCAGTTGCGGGTACAGGACTACCAAAACGACAGACCACACCTTGATAACCATCAGGCACGTCAATTTTGGCTGCGTTGACATAGCGCAGTAAAAACAAAAGCAGTCCACTGCCAAAAAAGAAAATCGCCAATAATTTAGCGGCTCCGGGCAGCAGGACTAAGACCATCAAGCCTAGCAAAATTGGGCCAAGCCCAGATAAATCACGTCGGTCAGGCACAAAGCTTAAAATTTCTTCTTCGTTAATGCCTGCGTATTTGTCTAAAGATTCATATGACGAGGCCCCGCGCTGTACCATTTTAGCCATACGGGCTTTAACAGCCCCTTCTACAGCAGCTGCCCCACTGGCAATCTGGGCATTTAACAAAGACTCTGAATGTTCACTCATGCTGAGGCTCCTTCTTCGCTAAACTCCAGATCACTTTCGCGAGCAATTTCATCAATGCGCTGCTCAACCGCTTCAGGTGAATAAGCACTGGTGGAAATACCGGAATCAGAGGTAATCCGACCTAAAGCTGTCTCGATGCGCTTTAAGGCATCATCTAACTGCAGGCTGCTGGTCTGGGATTCCAGGGCCTGAATTTCAGTTTCAACTGAGGCATGTTCACCGCCTTCAGCCTGGCTGCGCAGGGCTGTAAAGGCCGCTTCGGTGCCGGTGCTATTGAGCAGGTGATCCAGAACATCTATTTCAGGCAGCAGGGCTTCGCGCTCATAGCGCGAGAGCATCACTTGTTCAATTTCAGGGACAAGACGGGTTTGTTCCCGTTCAACCCAGTCCAGCAAAAGATTAACTTCGCTCATATAGCGTTCTAAGCCAGCTGTATCAATTACTTTCGCCTGAACCCGCGCAACCAGCGATTCAATCGCCGCCAGCTCTGGTTCTAAAATCGTCTGGCGGATGTTTTCCATGGCGGCCCGTTTTGCCTGTGCAACAGCTGCCGCGTTTTTGGGGTCACGCAGCGTGGCGGTCATGGAGGCAATTTCTTTAATGATTTTCTGAATCGCTAAGACGCCAATTTCTTTGTCTGCGACATTGGCGAGAATCTCTTCGCTGATTTCTTCTTCAGTAATTTCTTTTAGTGTGTCGGTACTCTGCTCTAAACGCGTAATGGAGTTAGCCAGGGGCAGAGCCAGGCTGTTGAGATAGCTCTGGCTGGTAGTATTGCCCAGCGGCAGATGATCAATCAGTTCTAAGCCATAAGTATCAGCTAATTGCTGCAAGCTTGCCAGGATGCTGCGACGTAGCGGGGAAGTCGTTTCACTGAGATCAAAGGTTGAGACATCCACTTCGTCAATTTCAGTTAGGCGGGTTAAAAACTCAATCGTCAGATCGGTTTTGCCTAAAAGCTCTAGCTTTTTACTGACGTCTTCACGCTGGGTTTGCGGTGTGGCAACAGACTCAATCAAAAAGCGATTAAACGATTTGGCATCCACTGAGATAATCAAATCTTTCAGGGTGCTTTCATAAATCCGCTTAAGCTGTTCGACAAATTTGGCAAAGCCACCCGCGACCAGCAGACGGTGAGTATCGTTGACGCGTAAAATCAAAGCGCCGCGAAAGCTTAAGCTAATATTGTCGCGGGTTTTGCCTTCTATTAAGGGCATTTCTAAAGCAATCGGTTTGGTGCTGACCACTGCATGGGGATGGACGCGCCAGTCAAAAATCAAGGCGCGTTCACCGGGCTTGACCGTGCGGATAATCTGGCGATGACGGGCAAAGTGAATCTCTGCGCCGGGCAGGCCCGGATAAATACTCGTGCGTAACAGACTCAACGCAAAATAAGCGGCATAAATCACAAGCGCAATCGCCCAGTTGATCAGGCCAAAAGACGTAAAGTTGTGCAAGCCTCCTAACGGTGAGTCAAGCGGTACCCAGGCAAAGGGGCGTTGAATCAGCGGCAGCATCAGCAGCAGCACAAAAAAGACGCCGCGAATAAACAGTGGCGCTAGTCTGAGCCCCGAATTTGTAAAATAAGCAATTGCAATTGTGCGCCCCTGACCG
>CAJYHH010001124.1 GCA_913773825.1 Candidatus Sericytochromatia bacterium
AACAGACCGAAGAAGGCTTTAGCGCCCAGCTCAGCACCGGTGAAACAGTTAATGTCCGCAAAGTGCTCTTGGCTTATGGGATTCGCGATGTCTTGCCTGAGGTTAAAAATATTCAGACTCTGTTTGGCAACACCGTTGTGCACTGCCCCTTTTGCCATGGTTTTGAGTTTCAGGATCAGCGTCTGGCTCTGCTTGGTGATGGCGAAATGGTCGCACATCTGATTCCGATGCTGCTGGGTCTGAGCCGTGATTTAATTTTGCTCAGCAATGGCCCGTCTCAGCTGACAGCAGAACAAAAACAGCAGCTTTCAGCAAATGGCGTCAGCTTAATCGAAACACCCGTCACCGAGCTTGAACATCAAGGGGAACAGCTGACGGGTATTCGCTTTAACAACGGCGAACTCCTGAGCCGTGATGCTCTGTATATTGCAGCAAAGTTTCCGCTGGTGCCCACCAGCCATCTGGGTGAAGATCTGGGCTGCCAGCTCAGCCCAACGGGCTGGTATGAAGTTGATAATACGGGTAAAACCAATGTGCCTGGCGTTTATGCCGCAGGTGATATCTCAGGCATGCAGGGTATGTCAGTGATTAATTCAGCCGCAGGCGGCAGCATGGCAGGAGCCCGGATTGGCGCTGAGCTCCTGCACGAAAATTTTAATCGCGCAGCTCAGTAAACACAGCTCTCTATCATCCTTCTAAGAGTCTGTTCAGCAGCCCGTATTCGTTATTTGTGCAAGTGCGGGCTTTTGTGATGTTCACAGTCCTTTTGCGGTCCTAAGACCTGCTCCAGCTCAGTCTGAAAGTCTGTTTCAATGCGCGACAGCGGAATTGACGCAAAGCGCTCTAAAAGCGACTGACGCGCTTGTTCTAAAACGTCATCAATTGCAAAATTAACCGCTTTTTCAACCAGACAGCCGTGGCTATCTTGAGCAGCTTCAATGGCAAATAACGAAGGGGAACCCAAAGCCTGATACACATCCAGCAATGTAATCTGATCCAGCGGGCGAACTAAACGCCAGCCGCCGCCGTGGCCTTTTTCTGAATGCAGCAGACCCTGATCTCTTAAACCCGCCATGGTGCGGCGCACAACCACAGCATTAGTGCATAACATCTCAGCAATGGCCTGAGAAGTCATCGGCTGCTGGGTATGACTCATATGAATCAAAACGTGAAGGGTGCGCCAGAGGCGGTTATCGGCTTTCATTTGCTTTGATCATAACATTTCTGCATCTGCCTCCACTACCGGGTCGAGTGAGGTCTAGTCTGGTCTTAAGACGATATCAGGTTTGTCTGGCGCAGACTGAAGACATCCGAGATAATAAACAGATGTCTAACCCCAGTTTATTGTCAGTATCTCTGACAGCACCGCTGCGCTATACCCCTTTTGATTCCGGAAAATACGAGATGTCACCAGGGCTCAAGCATTTTCAAGTCAATCCTTCAGACCCTGACAAACGTCTAATTCAGCTAGATAGCGAATATCCGATCTATCGTACAAACTTAGCTGCTTGTCGGGCCAATCACTTCTTGCGTTATTATCTTGAGCAGGACTTACCGGCCGCAACTCAGCAGCGCGTCAATCAAATCCTGATAGACCAGCTCTGTTTAAGTTATCCCGCTCTCTTTCACCAGCCTGCTCCCGGACAATTAGACTGCCAGATCAATAATGAGATTTTAAGCTGGAATGCTGACAAACCTTGGCAGCACCCGGTTTATACCAGCTTATTTGACGCTTTGGCCTCGCAGATTCAAGAAGATCTGGCAATCTGGCAACTTGACGGTCAACGTGACTGGTTAGCAGCCCTTCATGTCTGTGCCCCCAATGGCTGGGCCCCAGACGAAAAAATTGGCCTAAGCTTTGATCAGGTTCATGCCCCTGTACCTGAGATGGAGCGCCAGCGCGCTAACTATTTACCCTTATTGGCGGGCTTAATTCGCAAACCCGCTTTTTGCCGATTTATCTGGGATCTGCGCTCCGATAACACACTTAATCACCACCCGGCAGCAGCGGATGCAGAAGCCTTTTCGCTAACGGCCCCAGCCCTTTGGGTTAGACTAGAACGCCAGGTGCTTTATGGCCTGCCGGACTGTCAGGCTGTGCTGTTTACAATTCGCACTTACCACTACCCGGTCGAGAGCCTGAGCACAACCAGCCTGGCAGGGATTGAAAAAGCCGTATCAGGTATGTCGTCAGACGTATTAGCATACAAACGGCTGGGCGCACCTGGTGAAGTCAGCCAATGGCTGAAAAAGCTGATTGCGCGCTGATTCCAGCTGTTCTCAAACGACAGTCTGCTCGCCAGCTGCTGAGTGAGCTCAACAGCCGGAATCACCTGGCAGCGGCTGGCATGTTGACCAGCCCAAAGTGGTAAAAGGATTGATGGCGCTCTTAAAGGCCAGCTGCAGGTGCCCTGATTGGTTCAGTCAGCGGCGCAGCCGCTACAGCGATCCGCAAATAAGTCTTACATTTTTTCAAAACAGGCTGGGTTCTGGCTTAGGGCACTGTCTTTTCGCTGATTAAGCGGCTGAAACCAAGCTGTCAGGGGTACAATACTTTTTTATCCTTTTTCAGATACAGGTTATACATGTCCTTTCAGTCTCTTGCCCTGCCAGACACGCTGCTACAAGCGCTTACTCAGGCGGCTTACCTCACGCCCACCCCAATTCAAGCGCTTGCCATCCCCTTAATGCTCGACGGCAAAGATGTTCTGGCCCAGGCCCAGACCGGCACAGGCAAAACCGCTGCCTTTGCTCTGCCCGCACTTAAATTCTGGGCCGAATCTTCTGTAGATTCTCAATCCTCCTCTCAACATGTCCATACGCTGGTGCTGGCCCCAACCCGCGAACTGGCTTTACAAGTCGCTTCAGCCTTTGAAACCTTTAGTCGTTGTTTAAGTCCTAAACCGCACATTCACGCTATTATTGGCGGTGCTGACAGCGAGGAGCAAATTGCAGCTCTGCGCAAAGGGGCTGACATAGTGGTTGCCACACCCGGCCGCTTATTAGATCTGATCCGCCAGAACAAAATGAAACTTAGCCAGCTTAAACTACTGGTTTTAGATGAAGCTGACAAAATGCTTTCATTAGGCTTTGCTGATGAGCTGGCAGAGCTTTTACAGCAGATTCCTGCCCAGCGCCAGACAGCTTTGTTTTCAGCTACTTTTCCTGATAAAGTCAGGGCTTTGACCCTGCAGGTACTGACTTCACCGATTCCGGTACGCGTAGATCAGGCGGTGCCGACGGTGGACCGGATTGAACAGCGCGCAATTACAGTAGATAACGATTTTCGCGGCCGCTTGCTGCGTCATCTGATCAAAGCCGAAAACTGGGATCATACGCTGGTGTTTGTGGCCAGCAAACGCGCTGCGGCTAATTTAGCCAATAAGCTCAGAAACGACGGCATTAAAGCTGTGGCTTTTCATGGCGATCTGGATCAAGATGAGCGAGTAGCGGCTTTACAGACCTTTGAAAGCCGTCGAGCTAAAGTCTTGATCGCCACTGACATTGCCGCTCGTGGTCTGGATTTTGACGATATCACCCATGTGGTCAATTTTGATTTACCACGCTCCCCCGATGATTATGTTCATCGAATTGGTCGTACTGCTCGCGCCGGTAAAGTCGGGATGGCGATTTCATTCATTACAGCTGAAAACGCTGAACATTTTAAATTAATTGAAATGCGCGCCAAAATTAAGCTGGAGCGTGAACAGATTACGGGGTTTGAAGCCACTGAAGTAGCCGTTAAAACCAAGGGTCAGGCCCCTGTTAAAGGCAAACGCAAAAGCAAAAAAGATAAGCTGCGCGAAGCCGCTCAACGTGATCAGTCAGCTGATTCAGATAGCTAAGTTAGACTGTTAAACCGACACGTTTCAGCATCTGATTAACCAGTTCCTCAGGTGAGCCCAAGACGTCAAAGGGCTCACCAAGTTCTGAACCCAGTGCAGCAGTCAACACCGCATGTTCATGGGCAAAAGTATGCTGTTCAAAATCAGTTTCATCAAGCGCCCGTGTGCTGGCGCGTAAGGCAATTCGCTTTAGATTTTCAGCTTTTGGTAACGTCAGACAAAAGAAGTAAAGTTCAGGATCTAAAGGCTTTAAACGCCGCTCTAAGTCCTGCCAATCTTCAATGCTCAGCCAAAGATGATTAATCACCACATGACGATAACCATAACTCTGATAATGACTGATTAAGAGCTCTAAGGTGTGATGTAAAAGCTGAGAATTTTCAGGTTCTGGATTAACCGCCACCAGACTATCGCCATCTAATGAGACACAAGCCTCAATGCTTTCGCTTAGGGCTTCTGCCAGGGTTGATTTACCAATTCCCAGTGGGCCATTTAAAACAATAATCATCAGCAGGCCTGAACCTCGACCACAATCTCAGCTAAAACATCGGCCTGTAAAGTCAGAACATCTGCCTGCTCTGACTGCCCAAGACGGGTGTATTCAGCAGCAGCTTCACGACGCTCGCGGATTTCACGCTGAATCAGAGCATCAACCGCTTTCGGGCTAAGCTCTAAACGAGCCTGATCACCCGCACCCAGACCGCTGGCACTGCCTGCAATCGGGCTATCTGAATAAGCAGGAGCGTCAGGCATAGCGGGAGCTTCTGCATTATCTAAGGCAGCTAAGACTTCGCGTAGCACCGTTACAACAAATGGCTGACGAGCTGTCATCGCCGCTTTAAGCCGGGTACGCAAATGTGATTTCCAGATTTCAATCGTTTTCATGCTGTCAGTATAAACTTGAAGCGTAAAGATGGCGAAAATCTAAAACTCAACTAAACTAAATTAGCTCTGCATAAAAATAGGGAGTGAAGTGACTCAAGATGACCCGTCAACAGCCCTCACAAAGACCAAGTCCGCTAACACCCACAATCCAGGTTTATCACAGCAGCTTAAACAAAAGCCTGGAAACCACACTGGAGCTTGCATTTGAAACTTATCAAAACTGCACTATGGCTCGTCTGCGCGTCAGATATCGTCAAGGCGCCAGCGAAAAAACCACAGCAGCCAGCTGGACAGTGCAAAATCTTGAGCAGCCCCAGGAACTGTTGAGCTCCTGGAAACGATTTTAAATACCGCTCAAACACACCTAACTCAAATCAAAGATACAAGTTCAGACAACTTCCTTCGCCGCTGGCTCAATCAATTAGGCTTGAGTAAACCAATTTGTAAGCTACCCCAACTCGCCAAGCAACATCAACCCTTTTATCAAGAGCTCTCAGCCAGCATCCATCAAAAACAAAACAGTTTATGGGTCACTCTGATTTATGACCGAGGCCAGAGCAAAAAACTGTATCAAACCTTGCCTTTGGAAGCCCTTGAAGCCTTATACGCTTACCTAAAATCTTCTCATAATCTCTAAATAATGAATATCAGAAAAATAATTGCTTAGGCCTTTAATTATTGCTGTCTCAGCTCAAGCAAGAATTGTCATGTATTCGGATCTCGGAGAGGTTCTCCTGTTCTAGAATCATAATAAGGCTCACTAAAAGCGTCATCTGCCTGGCCACTTTGTATAAGTTCAAGACCAATAAAACTTACACCTGCTCCATGTTCAATTTCCCAAGTACAGCCAAACTCAAGGCCAAATGAAGGGCGGCCATCTGGAAAATCAGCTCGGATATAAACAGCAGAAATACCACATTGAAGCTTAAGATCATCATGGG
>CAJYHH010001125.1 GCA_913773825.1 Candidatus Sericytochromatia bacterium
CGTTTTGGGTTATAAGGGGTGAGTGTAAAAGACATAAGAAAAAGATAACAAAGTTAGCTCAAAACAGGGAATACGCAGACTGGATTTTGAGTCTTGTTTTTGCCTTTCAACTCAGCACTCACCACCCACCACTCCCCACTTCTGTTAATATTTTAGCCTCAAGTGATTTAGCCTCCAGCATATAAAGAGGATCCCCAATATGAAGCCTGTTTTTGCAACGCTGTTTGGTCTCTTGCTGATGCTGCCAGCTCCTTCAGCCTTAGCTGAAACAGCTAAAATTGCAGCAGCTGCGGATTTGCAGTATGCTCTGACTGAGATTGCCAAGGGGTTTAAAAGCAGCACCGGTCACAGCTTACAGCTGATTTTTGGTTCTTCAGGCCAGTTTAGCACTCAGATACAAAATGGCGCACCGTTTGAACTGTTTTTATCCGCTGATGAAAGTTATGTGCAGACCTTAGTCAAAAAACAACTGACCCTGGATCAGGGCAGTCTGTACAGCATTGGCCGGATTGTTCTATTTGCGCCCAAAGGTTCAGTCTTAGATGTCTCAAAAGGTTTAAACGGTCTGAAAGCTCAACAGGCTCAGATCAAACGCTTTGCGATTGCCAATCCTGCTCATGCCCCTTATGGACGCGCCGCCCGCGAGGCCTTAACCAAAGCTGTTTTATGGCAAAGCCTGCAGAGCAAGCTGGTCTTAGGCGAAAATGCCGCCCAGGCCGCTCAATTTGCCGCCACAGGCCCCACTCAGGGCGGGATCATTCCCTATTCACTCGCTTTAGCGCCCGCTCTGCGAGAGCGCGGCAGCTTTGCGCTGATTCCTGCTGATCAGCATGCCCCGCTTAAACAGCGCATGGTGCTGACAAAAAAAGCCGGGCCGGTTGCCAAAGCTTTTTATAACTATTTACGCCAGGCCCAGGCCCGTAAAGAGTTTCAACGCTATGGCTTTAGCCTGCCGGACCAGCAAAAGTGAATGGGCCTGAGCTGGCGCTGCCCGCACTCACTCTTTCGCTGCGGCTGGCTTTGTTTACCGCTTTGCTGCTGCTGCCAATCGGCATTTTGCTGGGGCGCTGGCTGGCGGTCAGTCAACACCCCCTGCGGGCCTGGCTGGATGCCGCCGTGATGCTGCCGCTGGTGCTGCCCCCAACGGTCTTAGGCTATTATCTGCTGCTGGCTTTAGGCAATCAGACCTGGTTGGGGCGTGTTTATGAATCGCTGGTCGGTCAGACACTGGCGTTTAGCTTTGAAGGTTTGTTGCTCGCTTCGTTATTGTTTAATTTACCGTTTATGATTCAGCCGATTCAGCGCGCTTTTGCAGCGATTCCGACCGAAGTACGTGAAGCAGCCCGCTGCTGTGGCCTCAATCGCTGGCAGGCTTTTTGGAAAATTGAAGGCCCTTTAGCCTGGCCCGGAATTTTAGCCGGACTTGTGCTGAGCTTTGCCCATACACTGGGGGAGTTTGGGGTGGTCTTAATGGTCGGCGGCAATATTCCCAACGAAACCCAGACGCTTGCAATTGTGATTTACGATCGGGTTCAGGCCTTAGACTTAACGGCCGCCAATCAGCTCTCGCTCCTGCTTTTAGGCAGCTCGTTTGCAGCAGTTGCGGGACTTTATCTCTTAATGGGCAAACAAAGTCAGAACGGAATTGGCTTACGTGTCTGATTTAGACCTGAGCTTTTGCCTGCAGGCCACAAGCCCGGTGCCGCTTGATATCACGCTGACGTGTAAAGCAGGTCAAATCACCGTTTTAGCCGGCGCTTCCGGCAGTGGTAAAACCACTCTTTTGCGCAGTCTGGCCGGTCTCCATCGCGTCCAGTCGGGCTTGATCAGAATCGGCCCGTTTAACTGTTTTGATAGCCAGCAAAAAATTGACCTCTCGCCGCAACAGCGCCCGATTGGCTTAGTCTTTCAGCATCACGCCCTGTTTCCGCATCTCAATGCCCGTGACAATGTAAAGATCGCTCTGCAGCATCTGCCGCGCGCGATGCGACAGTCAAAAGCCCTGGAATGGCTCAAGCGCGTCCGGCTTGAGACTCACGCTCTTGCACACCCGGCGACGCTGTCGGGTGGTGAGCGTCAACGCCTGGCGCTGGCACGGGCTTTAGCGCGAGAACCCGCTGCTTTATTGCTTGATGAGCCGTTTGCCGCCATTGATAAAAATCTGCGCCAGGATTTATATCGCGAACTGGCTGAACTGCGAGATCAATTAAATTTAGCGATTTTATGGGTCACCCATGATCTCGATGAAGCGTTTACGGTTGCTGACTCGCTGGCTTTAATCGATCAAGGCCGACTTTTGCAGGCTGGCCCCCCTCAGCAAGTCAGGCAGTTTCCGGCAGATTTAAAAGTGGCTCGCCAGCTTGGGCAAGTTAATCTGATGCAAGGTGAGCTCAAAAACGGAACGCTTTATTGGCAGGGTCATTGCCTGGGCACGCCAAACATCTTTCACCAAAATGACACACTGCAGAAATCAAATGGCAAAACCTGCTGGAGCATTCAGCCTCAGCAAATCAGACTCTATAACGACACAAATACAGCGGCTGCAGACTCACCCAGATTAGCGGCTCGGCTCCTACGCTGTGTCCGATTAGGTCAGAGTTGGCATCTGGAATTAGCGCTCGGCAATCAACAGCTAAAGGCTATCACTACTGATTTTTGGCCACTTGGCAAAGTCTGGATAGAGCTCCCGACTTCAGCGATTCAGTTGATTCCAGGCAGCTGATTTTAGACAAACAGTTATAGAGCCTCCCTGCTCGGCTATTGGAATTCTGCAACGGCTTTGTTACACTGGTTTTAAGGTTTGGACCATTGTCTTACAGTGCCGCTTTTCTTTATCGCCATCAGACCTTATTAATTTTTTAATATTTTGCTCTTGTAATTAAGTTCTAACGATCTTGCACAACAACCTTGCACAACGACCTTGCTTAAGAGATCGCGGGATTCGATCTCACATCCTCGCCCTTTAAATCTTCTTACATCGTTTAGATATTGCATTGCCAGAAAAACACATCTGAAACTTCGTATCTAAGGAGCCGTTATGGGTACATTGAAAAATTACATCAATGGTGAATTTGTCGATTCGCAGGCCAGTGAAAGCCTCGACGTGATCAATCCCTCAACCAACGAGGTGATCGCAAAAGTCCCGTTAAGTACGGCAGCTGATCTCGACAGCGCTGTGGCAGCCGCCAAAATCGCCTTTAAATCCTGGCGTAAAACCCCACCGGCTGAACGCGCCAAATATATCTTCAAGTTTAAAAACCTGATGGAAGAACACTTTGAAGAAATCGCCCGTCTGGTCACAGCTGAGCACGGCAAAACCATCAACGAAGCCCGTGGTGACGTGCGGCGCGGCATCGACAATCTGGACGTCGCCTGCGGCATCCCCTCGCTGATGCAGGGCGAAGCGCTTGAAGACGTGGGCCGTGGGATTGACTGCACCTCGACACGTCGGCCAATGGGTGTGTTTGCAGCCATTACGCCGTTTAATTTTCCGGCGATGGTCCCCCTGTGGTTTATGCCTTATGCGATTGCAACCGGCAATACCTTTGTTTTAAAACCTTCTGAGCAAGTCCCCACGACCCAGCAACGGATGTTTGAACTCTGGGATCAAGTCGGCCTGCCCAAAGGTGTAATCAATATGGTGCACGGCGCTAAAGAAATTGTAAACGGCATGTGTATCCACCCTGATATCAAAGGCGTCAGCTTTGTGGGCAGCACCCCGATTGCCGAACACGTTTATCGCCTCGGCACCCAAAACGGTAAACGGGTCCAGGCTTTAGGCGGCGCCAAAAACTATCTGGTCGTGATGCCTGACGCTGAGCTTGAGCAGACCGCCTCTATTTTAGTTGAGTCTTGTTATGGCTGTGCCGGTGAGCGCTGTTTAGCAGGCGCTACGCTCGTTTTAGTCGGCACCGCTTACGACAAATTTAAAGATATTCTGGTGGAGCGCGCCAAACAGATTAAAGTCGGCAATGGCCTGGATGATGAATCTGTCAGCATGGGCCCGGTGATCTCTAAAGCCCATAAACAGCGCATAATCAGCTATATCGAAAAAGGGATAGCCGAAGGCGCAGAGCTGGTTTTAGACGGCCGCATCGGCTATGAAGACCCTGAGTCCTGCTTTATTGGCCCGACGATCTTTGATCAGGTCAAACCCGACATGACAATTGGCAAAGAAGAGATCTTTGGCCCGGTACTCTGCCTGATTCAGGCTGAAGATTTAGACGCCGCAATTGAGATTATCGAAAATCACGAACTGGCCAATACCACTTCGATTTTTACCAGCAGCGGTAAGTCAGCCCGCGAATTTGCCTACGCCGTTGAGCCGAGCATGATTGGCGTCAATATTGGCGTTGCGGCTCCGATGTCTTATTTCAACTTTGGCGGCACCAAACGCTCGTTTTTTGGCGATCTCAAAGCCCATGGCAAACATGGCATTGAGTTCTACACCGATCGCAAAGTGGTCATTACCCGCTGGCTCTAGTTTGAGCCGGTTTTATTCAGAGTTTTTCACGGCTTTTTGTCTCGGTTCCCGTCATCACAAGACCCAACAGTTGCTTATAGAAAGGCGTAATCAAAGCTATGGCACGAATTGTCAAATCCGGACTGATCCAGGTCGGCAATAAAGTCGATACGGAGAAATCCTGCGAAGAACATCGCAACGGTATGATTGAAGCGCATCTGAAATATATCGATGAGGCTGGCCGCCAGGGTGTCAATATTCTCTGCTTTCAGGAGATTTTTACCGGCCCCTATTTTTGCCCTTCTCAAGACAGCAAATGGTATGACCTGGCTGAAGAAATCCCCAATGGCCCCACCACTCAGCTAATGATGGAATACGCCAAAAAATACAATATGGTGATTGTCGTTCCGATCTACGAAAAAGAGATGACCGGCGTCTATTACAACACCGCTGCCGTGATCGACGCTGACGGCACTTACCTGGGCAAATACCGCAAAAACCATATTCCCCAGGTTAAAGGCTTCTGGGAGAAGTTCTTTTTTAAACCCGGCAATATGGGCTACCCGGTCTTTGATACGGCTTATGCCAAAGTGGGGGTGTATATCTGCTATGACCGCCACTTCCCTGATGGCGCTCGCTGTTTAGGTCTAAACGGTGCTGAAATTGTTTATAACCCCTCTGCCACCGTGGCGGGTTTAAGTGAATACCTCTGGAAAATCGAACAGCCCGCTCACGCTGTTGCCAACGGCTATTATGTCGGCGCGATCAACCGCGTGGGTATGGAAGGCCCCTGGAACATTGGTGAGTTTTACGGCCAGTCTTACTTTGTCAATCCACGCGGCCAGATTATCGCTGAAGCCAGCCGTGACCAAGATGAGCTCTTAGTAGCAGAGCTCGACATGGATCAAATCAAAGAAGTGCGGGATCTCTGGCAGTTCTACCGCGATCGCCGTCCTGAGACCTATGGTCCGCTGGTTGCGCTCTAAACACAGCGCTCTAAACACGGCACGGTAAAGAATCTTCAGGAGTCGATCATGAACGAACAAGATCAAGAACTTTATGAGCTGCGCAAGCGGCATCTGACCCATACAGCCAATCACTATTACAAAGAGCCTCTGCATCTGGTCAAAGCCAGCGGCACACGGGTCTGGGACAGCAATGGCAAAGAATATCTTGATGCAATCTGCGGAATTGTCAGTATTTCAGTTGGCCATAATCACCCAAAAGTCAAACAGGCCTTAATTGAGCGCTTTAACAACGACGGGATTCAGCATCCGAGTATTCTGTACCAAAACGAGCCGACCATTAAGCTGGCTCAGCGTCTGGCAGAATATTCACCACCGGGCTTAAATCGCGTGTTTTTTAGCAATTCAGGTTCTGAAGCCAATGAATATGCGGTCATGGCCGCTCGCAATATTACCGGTGAAGAGCTGGTGATCTCGCTTAAACACGGTTATCACGGCGGCACTTTACTGACTACCACCCTGTGTGGTCACAGCACCTGGAAGTTCCGGGGCCAGCCTTTGGCCGGTGTGGTTCACGCCACGCCGCCATATTATTACCGCAACGCCACAGAAGGTCAGTCCGCTGAAGACTATGCCCGCCAATGTGCCCGCGAGCTCGAAGAAACCATTTTGACCACCAGCCGCGGCAAAATTGCCGGGATGATTATTGAGCCGATTATGGGTGTAGGTGGCTTTATTGATGCCCACCCGGTATTTTTGCAGGAAGCCTACAGAATCTGCAAAAAATATGGCGGCATGTATATCTCAGATGAGGTCCAGACCGGCATTGGCCGCACCGGTGAAGGCTTCTTTGCCGCACCGGCAATGGGCGTTACGCCCGATATGATCACCATGGCCAAATCACTGGGCAACGGCGCGCCAATTGGGGCTGTTGTCATGACCGATGAAATTAGCGAAGCTTTAGCGGGCAAGCTGCATTTTAATACCTTTGGTGGTGACCCTTATCAGACGCTGCAAGCTCTGGTCTGCCTCGACATCATCGAAGAAGATAACCTGATGGCGAATATTTCCGAGATGGGTGAATTTTTGCAGGAGCGCTTAAACGCCCTCAAAGAAAAACACCAGCTGGTAGGCGATGTGCGCGGCCGAGGCCTGATGTGGGGCCTGGAGTTAGTTCGCGATCGCCAGACCAAAGAACATGCTGGCAGCGAAACAATCGCCGTCATGGAAGCCGCCCGTGAGCGCGGTCTGTTAATAGGCAAAGGTGGCTTACACGGCAACGTGATCCGCTTCTCGCCGCCTTATACCATCAGCCGTGAAGAGTGTGAACGCATTGTTGAAGTGCTGGATCAGTCTTTGGCCGCTGTGGCAGCGGTCCCTGTCAGCGTCTAGTTCAAGATCCGGACCGCTCTCACTAGCCAGAGCGGTCCGGCATTTTAGCCGTTCTGTTTTGGACTGTTGGGCTCAGCGTGAGTGTTTGAAGTCATCAGCAGCAGGACGTTTGCTTGGTTCAAGTTTCAGTTTTTAAGCGTTGTGTTTAAGACTCCATTAGTAATATCCGAGTAATATCCGAGGTGAAGATCCGATGCAGAGAAACCTTGCGTCCCAGCTCAACGAAGCGGAATACGCCGCGCGTTTTGCCGACATCAAGCCCCCATTGAGTCTGGACGCGGCCCTGGCAGAAGCCAACCGCTGCCTGTACTGCTACGAC
>CAJYHH010001126.1 GCA_913773825.1 Candidatus Sericytochromatia bacterium
GCTATCACCCATCATGTCTTCTAATCCCATTTGAGCGCTCCTTTTTTCCAGACATAGACATAACCGGCGAGCAGAATCGCCAGGAACACAAACATTTCGATCAGGCCCATCACACCCAGAGCTTTGAAATTAACCGCCCAAGGGTAAAGAAAAACGGCTTCAACGTCGAAGATAATAAACAGAATAGCCGTCAGGTAAAACTTGACGGAAATCTTGTCTTCAGCTGTGCCGATGGTCTGCATGATCCCTGACTCATAAGTGGCAAATTTACCGGCACTACCGGTTTTTGCTACACCACCGAGTACCCGTGAAACAACCATCAGGATGAGGGGAATCATAAAGGCCAGACCGACAATGGTGATCATGGCGAGTGCGTTATGTGACATGGTGAGGCTTTCTGTAATGTCTGTTTCTAGCCTCTATTATACCGGATGCACATCCCTGACCGCTAAGGGTTAGCGTAACGCGCCCAGGATCCTGAGTGATCTTGATGTTTAGCGTATTAAACACCCCCTTTTTTGCTCAGGCTTCACCCTGTTATGATGATGTCAATGAACAGCTCTCAGACAAGCAGAAGCAATTAGCTTTGTGCTTATCCCTTGAGGCTCCCAACAGGTTCTGTGCTAGACTGTTACATAAATTTATGAAGATGGAGATCACCACCATGATCAACGGCTACGACATCCGCCTTGATGATGAAGATGATGAGGACGAAAAGGACAATAAGGGCATTAAAGAATTGCTCGAAGGTATGTCCGAAAACCGCCTGTTTGCAAAGCGTTTTCTGCAGCAGCGTAAAATCTTCCTCTGGGGTCCGGTTATGGACGCCTCTGCTAAAGATATCGTCAACCGCCTGCTCTATCTTGAAGCTGAAGATCCAGGCAAAGAAATTACGTTCTACATCAACAGCCCCGGCGGCGTGGTCACTTCTGGCATGGTCATTTATGACACCATGAAAATGATCTCTTCTCCGGTTTCAACGGTCTGTATGGGCCTGGCGGCTTCAATGGGTTCGATTCTGCTGTCTGCAGGCGAAAAAGGCAAGCGCTATATTTTCCCGAGCGGCCGCGTGATGATTCACCAGCCCAGCATCGGGGGTCTGATTCAGGGTGTGGCGGCAGACATCGCTATTCACGCTCGCGAAATTGTCAAAACCAAAGAAATGGGCGCTCGCATTCTGGCTGAAAACTGCGGCCAGACTTTTGAAAAGGTCATGAAAGACTTTGACCGCGACTACTGGATGGATCCCAAAGAATCCCTCGAGTACGGCATCGTCGATAAATTGATCGAAAAAATCTAGACCTCAGCTGCGTTCTGAACACAAAGCTCTAAAAAGGGCCTCTTTAGTTAAAGAGGCCCTTTTGTCAGGTCTATAACGCTAACGCTGTTTAAAAGCTGTTTAAAAACTTAAAAACCAATCATCAGGCGTAAATACGGCCCACTCAGACTCATACTTGGGCCACCTGCAACGGGCAAATTACGTGAGCTGTCATCACCTCTTACATCCTGAATATCCCACCAGTTACTTGGGGGTGTCCAAAGATAGCCACCGCGCAAACCAATCTGTCCCCCCCAATCCCAGACCCAGTCGATACCTAAACCCGCATTGAGCGTAAACAGCAGATTATTAATTTGTCCCTGACGACCAGGGTTGCTTAAAAACTCATCAAAGCTCGGCAAAAAATTACGGCGGGTAAAATCCAGTTGAGCAAATCCGAGGCCGACACCCACTATCGGATAAATCCGCAAAGCTTTAAGCGGCTTAAACTGATAGCCAAAATTAAGCAGCACATTCCCTGCAAAGAGATTACTGAAGTAAGTGTCGTTAAGCGTAGGTGCACCAATGGCCACATTACCCTCAAATTCAGTAATAAAATTCCAGGTCACAAATTGCAGACTGCCCCCTAAAGCAAACATATGTTCACTAAAAGGCGTGTAGCCTTTAGCCTGCATCACTTGATTTAAACTACTCAGATCGTAGCGGCTATACCCTGTGTGAAAAAGCATATTGAGATCAAGTGGAAAGTCTTCTTCACAGGCAAACAGGCAAACATCAGCTTCTTGCTCAGCTGTTTGCTCATCTTCAGATTCATCAGACCCTTCGCAGTCCTCAACTTCACAGTCTTGTTGTTCTGCATCTTTTAAATCAATTTCAAGCTCAGTTTTAGGCTTATTTTCTGAGTCCTGAGCAAATACAGGCAGCGCTGTTCCTATCAAAGATAAGCTACAACACAATAAACACAGAGAACGACAAAAGCCCGGAAATACACTTTTAGTCATAAGCACGATCACCTCATTACAACAAATAATCAAAATAAAAATTCAGCAGCTAAAATCCTGACTCACATAAGTCAAAATAAGTTCAACCTAACACAAAAGGCCTCTCTTTGTTTAAAGAGAGGCCTTTTGTGTGTAAGTTGTTTTTAGTAGCCGCGCTGCTGGGTGTTGGTACCGTAGCCGTAAGCCTGCTGCGGGTAAACCTGCTGCTGCGGGTAAGCACCATAGCTGCTGACCGGCTGCTGAGCCTGAGGATAACGGGGAGCCTGCTGCTGTTGCTGAGGATAGCTGCTGTAAGCAACGGGCTGCTGGGGACGAGCCACAGACTGAGCGGCAACCGTTGATTTAGCGCGGGCCACACGAGCGATGTTCAGGCGGCCACCGCCGTACTGGGTATCCATACCGGGCTGGCCGATGTCATCAGCCGAAGCCAGCAGCTGGGTGCGGATTTCAGGCAGGCGGATGCCAGGGGTCAGCGTCTTGATGGCGGCAATCGCTGCAGCAACCTGAACAGCTGCTGCACCAGGGGTTTCAAGCTGGCCATAGCCGCTGGAGACACCTAGCTGATTGAGGGCAAAGCTGCGCATTGGCAGAGTTGAGCGAATGCCCTGAGCCACAGCTGAAATGGTGACGTTCTGGCCAGCACGAGAGAAGGGCGTAGCGCTCTGACCGCGAAGGTCAACAGAGTTAACAGAAATCACGCTGCGAGAATTGCCAGGGAAAACAGATTTAGCATCCATCTGGTTACCAGAGGGTGTGACGATTGGAACGTTATTCTGGTTAGCAAAATCAATTGCGGCTTTGAGTGCCTGGCTTTCTTTCGCGCCAGTTGCGCTCAGAACAATCACCTGAGAACCATATTCAACTGCTTTTACAATCCCTTCAGCGACGCTGAAGTCAGTGCCGATACCGTTAGCATCAAGCGCTTTAATCGGAAGGATTTTACCGTTAGGAACCACGCCGCTGATCTGCTCGCTGGCGTTGGT
>CAJYHH010001127.1 GCA_913773825.1 Candidatus Sericytochromatia bacterium
GCATTCAGATTGGCGAGCGGGATAAACAGCTCACCGTTATCGCCCCCATTGAAGATACTCCCGCCTGGCAAGCTGGCCTTAAAGCTGGTGACATGATTCAGGCCATTGATGGCCAGAGCACCAAAGACATGACGGTTGATGACGCTGTGAAGCTGATTCGCGGCAAAGAAGGTCCAGCTGTTAAACTCAAAATTATGCGTCCTGAAACCAAAAAAGTCATGGACGTCAGCGTCATGCGTAAACAGATCGAAAATCAGGTTGTAAAATCCCGCATGCTCGACAAGAGCATCGGCTATGTCCGCCTGACAACCTTTATGCAAAACAATGCTCCTGACAAGATGCGTACCGCCATTGACGATCTTGAGAAAAAAGGCATGAAAGGCATGATTCTTGACCTGCGTAGCAACCCTGGTGGTTTACTGCCTAACGCAGTTGAAATCGGCAGCTTGTTTGTCGGCAAAGAAAAAGGCCCGATTGTCCGCATCGTTGACCGCAACGGTGGCGAAGAACAGCTCAACCCCACTGGCGTCATGGCGCTGGACAAAGACGTGCCGATGGTCGTCTTAATTGACGGTGGTTCGGCCTCAGCCTCTGAAATTCTGGCTGGTGCACTTAAAGACACCAAGCGCGCTCAGTTAATCGGCACCCGTACGTTTGGTAAGGGTCTGGTTCAGACTGTCCATCATCTTTATGACGGGTCTGGTGTTGCCATCACCACTAATAAATATTTGACCACTAACGGCACCGATATTAACAAAAAGGGGATTGACCCCGATATCGAAGTCCAGATTCCCAAAGAAATTCTGGATAAGCCTTATAGCGAAGCCAATGACTTACAATTGCAAAAAGCAATTCAGATCATGGGTAGCCGTCTGGCCAGCAAGTGAGAATAGTCCTTCAGCGCACCAGCTATGGTTCAGTAACCGTTGACGGTCAAGTTGTCGGTGAGGTAAAAGGTCCCTCGCTGGTGCTGCTGATTGGCATGGGTCGAGAAGAAACGCCTGACGAATTGCGTTTCTGGGCGAATAAATGTGTCAATCTGCGCATTTTTCAAGATGATGAAGGCAAAATGAACCGTTCACTGATTGATGTGGGCGGTTCTGTTTTGGCGATTTCTCAGTTCACCCTCTTTGGTGATACCCGCAAAGGGCGTCGCCCGAGCTTTACGGGTGCCGGTGAACCCCATCTTGCCAAAGAACAATACGAACACTTTGTCAGCCTGTTGCGTGAAACTGGTGTCCCGGTTGCCACTGGCGTCTTTCAGGCACATATGGACGTTGTGATTCATAATGATGGCCCTGTGACCCTATTGCTGGGTAAGGATTTTCAGGCCGGAGCGTGATGCGGGGACTGCGCAATACCACGTTGGTTTTGCTGGCCTTTGGCGCAGGCTTAAGCCTTTCGCCTGTTCTGCCCTCAGCTTGGGGCCAAACGATGTCTCAGCGCCTGATTAAAGTTTTTGACACTTTGGCTGAAATCAGAGGCAATGTGCCAAATGCTCCCGATGACCTGACTCTGATGCGCGCTGCAACGCGAGGTTTAGTGAGCGCTTTAGGCGATCCTTATTCTGATTATCTTGAGCCAGAAGCCTTTGCAGCCCTGACTCAGGAAAAAGAAGGCCAGGTTGTCGGCATCGGCATTGAGTTGGCCTATCGCAATAATGAAGTTCGAATTATGAGCGTTTTAGACCAAACCCCGGCCGCAGAGGCAGGTTTAAAAGCCGGTGATCGGATTCAGGCGATTGACGGCAAAACGGTCAAAGACCTCAGCTGGACCGACACACTTGCCCTCTTACAGGGCGAGGCAGGAGAACCTGTTGCAATTACCGTGATCAGCGCGACGAATAGCCGTCCCACCACCTTACAAATTCAGCGGCGCTTAATTAACGTCTTGGCGATTAATCTTTTACCCTTAGGCCAGGATCTCTGCCAGCTTAAAATTCGCACGTTTTTTAATGATAATCTGCACAATCAGCTTGAGACGCTTTTAGCGAACGAGCTTGAAAATTGTGCTGGTGGGCTAATTGTCGATTTACGCAATAATCCCGGCGGTTTGCTGACAGAAGCTGTGACAGTTGCTGGTCAGCTGGGGATTACCGGCACAGTTGTCCAAAGCGTCAGCCGTGACGGTATCATCACCGAAAGTGCCACTGAAACAGAGTCCATTATCCCCGAAACCTTACCTATGCTGGTCTTGATGAACCAAGGTACAGCCAGTGCAGCTGAAGTGCTTGCTGCTGCTTTACAAGAAAGCGGCAGAGCCTCATTGATGGGAGAAAAAAGCTTTGGCAAAGGTCTGGTTCAGAGTTTATTGCCGCTTGAAGACGGCTCAGGCCTGTCTTTAACCACTGGACGTTATTTAACTCGCCGCGGTCATGATCTCAATCAAGTGGGAATTCAACCTGATTTACCCGTTAGCGATCAAAACCCAGACGCACTTTTACAACAGGCCCAAAACTATTTACTGTCAGGATCTGATTCGCCCCCTTAACAGACCAGATTCCTCTATGATATGAATAGATAAGCAATTTAGAATGTTTTAATCATTCGATTTTAGTTAGAGGTTGGGTCGTCGTTTGGGTGATAGGTTAGTTCAGATCTTGAATTAGATTTTTTGTCTCATTTCGCAAGTCTATCTTCGAAGCTGTGTCGGGGGAGGTATAGGCGATGAATCAGACTCTCGTCGGCTGGAAAGAGTGGGTCAGTTTACCCCAGCTCGGTTTATCGGCAATTGATGCCAAAATTGATACTGGCGCCAAAACATCAGCCTTACATGCTTTTGAGCTGGATGTTTTTGAACACCCTGAAGGTCTTTATGTACGTTTTGGTATTCACCCTGATCGCCAAGATACATCAGTGGCAGTCAGCTGCGTAGCCCCCGTTATTGATCGACGCCTTGTCAGTGATTCAGGTGGCCATCGTGAAATGCGCTTTGTGATTCGGACAAATCTTCAACTCGGAACTCAGCTCTGGCCAATCGAAATAACCCTTACCAATCGCGAAAATATGGCTTATCGCATGTTACTTGGGCGCGAAGCTCTGCGTGGCCATGCGCTAGTTGACGCCTCTCAGACTCATTTACTTGGACAACCGCAGCCTTCATTACAACAGGAAAGCAACAGATATGAACATCGCCATTTTGTCCCGTGAGCCCCACAATTATTCAACTTCTCGCCTGGTCGAAGCAGCTGTCCAACGCGGCCATCACATCCGGGTGATTAACCCGATGTGGTGTTATATGAATATTACGTCCCATCGCCCTCAGGTTTATTATAAAGGCGGTGAGAGGCTAGAGGACTTTGAGGCGATTATTCCGCGCATTGGCGCCTCAATTACTTTTTATGGGGCGGCTGTCCTGCGTCAATTTGAAGTCATGGGCATGTATGCGGTAAATGAATCGGTTGCAATAGTCCGCTCTCGCGATAAATTACGCGCCCTGCAGTTACTCGCCCGAAAAGGCATCGGCATGCCCGTCACGGCTTATGCTGATTCAAGTGATGCCATCGAACATATTCTCGAAATTGTCGGCGGCCCACCTGTGATTATTAAATTAATTGAAGGCACCCAAGGACTCGGAGTCGTTTTAGCTGAAACTAAAAATGCGGCTGAAAGTGTGATTCAAGCTTTTCAGGGACTTAAAGCTAATATCTTAGTGCAAGAATTTATCAAAGAAGCTGACGGCGCAGATATTCGCTGTCTGGTTGTTGGCGATAAAGTTGTTGCTGCGATGAAACGCAAAGGTCGCGAAGGCGAGTTTCGTTCAAATGTCCATCGCGGTGGCACAGTTGAACCCGTTAAAATCACGCCAGAAGAGCGCAGTATGGCGGTGCGAACAGCCCGGATTATGGGTTTAAACGTAGCAGGAGTTGATATCCTGCGCTCTAATCATGGCCCTTTAGTCATGGAAGTTAATTCATCACCGGGCCTAAATGGCATTGAACGCGCCACAGGCAAAGACATCGCAGGCATGATCATCAAGTTCATTGAAAAAGACGTCAAAGCAGGTAAAGGGAGCGAGACACGTGGCAAAGGCTAAGCGGAATCCGTTTATCTTAGGCGGCCAGAAAATTGAAGCGGGGGAACGCCGCACAATTGAGCTTCCAATCGGCTATCTGTTTACTCACCATGACGTAAGTATGCCCGTCCATGTGGTTCACGGCCAGCAAGACGGACCTGTTTTGTTTATCTCAGGTGCCATTCACGGCGATGAAATTAATGGCGTCGAGATTATTTCCCGCCTGCTGAGAATGAAAGTGATGGAACGGATTTATGGCACCCTGCTGGCAATTCCAGTTGTAAATGTCTACGGATTTTTGAATCATAGCCGTTATTTACCCGATCGCAGAGATCTCAACCGTAGTTTTCCCGGCTCTGAGCATGGCTCAATGGCAGCTCGCCTGGCTCATTTATTTGTCAGTGAAATTGTCTCACGTTCGACTCACGGAATTGACCTGCATACAGCCGCTTACCATCGCACAAATTTACCCCAGATCCGCGCTCATCTCGACAATCTCGAAGTAGAACGCTTAGCTCACGCTTTTGGTGTGCCGGTCATTTTAGACAGTGGTCTTATCGAAGGCTCAATGCGTGAAACCGTTCATCAGCGTGGGGTTCCTTTATTAGTTTATGAATGTGGCGAATCTCTGCGCTTTGATGAAATGTCGATTCGTGCTGGCGTAAAAGGAATTTTAAGCGTCATGCGCGCGATAGGCATGTTGCCAGAACGCCGCACCAGTCACCGTCATCAATCCCGCGTAGCCCACTCCAGCCAATGGGTACGCGCTCCACAAGGCGGCGTGATGCGTTCAAGCATTAAGCTTGGCCAATGGGTCGAAAAAGGGCAGTTGATTGGCCATATCGGCGATCCACTAGGTTATAACCTGACTGAAATTCGCACTAAAACCGCTGGCTTAGTGATCGGCATGAGCTTGCTGCCACTAGTAGACGAAGGCAATGCTTTGTTTCATGTTGCTTCGTTTGAAGACAGCGGCGATAAAATGGTGGAACTGGTCGAAAATTTTCATCATGAAATTGGCCCTGATCAAGATCCCGTAATGTCCGATGAGGCTTTAAATACCCCACCCTTTACATCTGAATCTCGCAAATCTGATTAACAGACCCGATTTTATCGGTTTATATCGGTATAAACAGGTGATTTTGCTACAAGCCTGCCCTGGAGAGATCTTAATAACAACTCTTTACCTGGCCTTGAAGCAGTGCTAAACTGCTTATA
>CAJYHH010001128.1 GCA_913773825.1 Candidatus Sericytochromatia bacterium
ACTGATAGCTGGCTGAAATAATACTGGGACGCACAATTGACATCGGCACGTCCCCTTTACGGCGTGCCAGCAGATTTTCGCTTAAGCACTTAGTAAAGGTATAAGTATTGGGATGACCGGTTTTGGCCATTAGCGCTTTTTGGTCAGCAGTCCCAGCCAAAATCGACTGGTAGACTTCATCAGCGTCAAAAGGCAGTTTGACAATTTCTTCTAAAACTGGCACCCCTTCACCGGGATGAGGCGTGACATAGGCAGTAGAGACATTGACAAAGCGCTCTAAATGACGGCTTTCACGGGCGAGCTCCAGCACGCTTAAAGCACTGGTAATATTTGAGGCGGCAGCTTCTGCCAGCGGCAAGTCAAACTCGACAGACGCAGCACAGTTGACAATATGGGTCAGATTGTCAGTCAGGGTCTGGCGAACTTCGTCAGTTAAACCCAATCCAGGCGCTGACAAATCACCGGCCACCACTTCAACATGCTGCATCCAGCCCGAGGGCAGATTTTTAAAGCAGGGTGAGCTGGCAAGTTCTGTTTCAAAGCGCGAAGCCACCGGCATGGTTTCTCCGGTACGGCGATTGACTTTGGGACGAATCAGTACCCAGACTTTATCTAAACCCAGCTCCTGGCGGCGGCGGAGCAGCTCTTCGAGCACAACCTTGCCAACAAAACCGGTCACGCCGGTTAAAAATAATTGGGCACTCATGCAAGTTCACCTGCGGTTGCTGATTCTGCTACAGCATCTTTTTCTGCATTTTTTGCGTTCTCTTTAGCAGACACTTGGGCAGACACTTGGGCAGATGGCGTGCGGTAGAGATTGCCCACCCCAAAGATATTGTCAGGGTCAACCGCGTCTTTTAATAGCTGGTTCCACTCTAACATTGTGTCGCTCATAATCTGGGGCAGGAAGTGCTGGCGCAGCTTGCCAATGCCGTGATGATGAGAGAGTGAGCCACCTGAGCGCAGAATCTCATCACGGGCCACGTCTTCAAGTACGGCAAAAGTTTTAGGCGGATTTTCGAGGCCTTTATATGAAATGCCCAGATAGAAGTATACACAGGCACCGGTATCATAAACCTGGGTGACGCGGCAGGTCACAAAGGGTTTGCCTGGCAGGCCCATGGCTTTGTGCTCTTTAAAAATTCTGGCTTTGGTGTTTTCACACAGGGCCAATAATTGACTCCAGGGCACAGAGGTTTCAAACGACTCACCAAGCAGATAATGATTCATAATCCAGTCGCGAAGGTAAGCGATCCCAAAGGTTAATTCATAACCCTTAGCACCGTTTTCAGCACCGGCTTTTAGGCCACCGTGTTTTTTGGCGATCCGGTAAACCATTTTTTCCTGGGCTTCAACCGCTTCAGCAGAGCCTTCAAAGACTAAAGTACTGGCCACCATTTTGGTCGGGTCAAAGCCTTTGACCTGGGTGACAATCATCTTTTCGACTTTTTTCTTAAATTTGGCCACGCCGTCCGTGACAGCCGGTTTAAGCGCTTGTGAGAACTGAAACTGCACATTGTCAACTAAGCGCACGCTGGCAGGCGGATTGCCCGCTTTGGCCAGCTCGTACATAAAAGCTGTACCCTGCTCAAAAGTCGGAAAGGCGATCGAGCCATAGCGCTTCACTTCAGGAAGTTCAAACAGTTTGACAATCGCTGAAGTAATAATCCCGAGATTGCCTTCAGAGCCAAAAATCCACTGGCGCGGATCTGTGCCGACTGATTCACGGGGAGCGGCACTTGAGCGACGCAGCTCACCTTGAACCGTGACAACATTGACATCTAAAACCAGATTTTCGATATTGCCATATTTATTTTTTTTCATGCCAGAGGCATTAGTGGCAATCCAGCCGCCGAGGGTCGAAAACTCAATGCTGTCTGGCTCATGCCCCATCGTAAAGCCATAGGACTCAAGCTGTTTGACAATATGGCGGCCAACGGCACCTGCCTGAATACAGGCCATGCGATTGGTTTTATCAATCCATAAAATCCGGCTCATGCGCTTCATATCGACGCTGACAATAAAGCGGGTTTCGTTTTCCGGGCAAATCAGCGCTTCAGTTACGCTGGTGCCACCGCCATAGGGAATCAGCACCACGTTATGGCGCACCGCAGCCTGAACCAAAGCCTGAACCTGATCTTCTTCAGTTGGAAACACCACCAAGTCAGGAATGCGTTTAAAGCTGCCGTATTTAAGCTTGTACATTTCTTCCTGGGTCTGACCATGGCCATGACGCAGACGGATTTTGGGCTCTTGACTGATCTGATCAGCCTTAAGAATCTCGCTGACGGCTTTTTCAAATGCCGGATGACTGCCAGCTGCCGGAATATCTTTAGGGTATTGGGACTTATGGACTTCATCACGACGAACCTGAACGTCCATCATCTCGCCGATCCAGGGTACAAGGACCGGCATTTCCAGACCACTTAAACCGTAGCGTTTGCCTGTAAAAGTAGCATGACCATTATCGTTAATCGTAAAGCCAGAGTCGACAAAGCCCCATTCTTCGGTGCTTTCAACTTCATCAGCGGGAATTTGAAAAGGCGGCGGAAAAATACGACCTTCGATTAAGGTCTGATTAGGGCTATTTTGCCGGGATGGTCCTTGATTATCAGCATTATGCATAAGAACTATTAGATCCCTGTTTGTTACACAATAAATGTTTAAATTGGTGGTCAATAAACGGGTTTTAGACCCGGGGCAGGTCCGTAAAGCAGTGATGTAGAGCGATTTGAACAGGAGACAAGCCCATACGGAAGTGTACATGACTTGTTTCCAAACGGCACCTCACCAACCCACAAAGAGTATATATCAACAACTACAAATTGTATACAAGTGAGTTGAAAGTGACGCAGAAGTGCCCCAGCGGAACTTTCTCAGCAGCTTTACAGGCTAGAAATTTAACATTTTCAGCTTGCACATCACTTACAGATTACAAATCCGGCACCTGCATCGCGGCACAATGCCAGGCTCCGCCACCGGGTATTAAATAATCAGCTTCCAGCCAGACTGGCTGATAACCTGCCTGGCGATAAACCCGTTCAACTTCAGCCTCATAACTGACCATCAGCTTCTGGTCGCGATACAAACGACCATAGGCACTGCGCGTATATCGTGGCAAAATTGCCAGGCCGTTAATTAACAGTGAATTTGTATAAGTGCGAAAACTCATCTGGCCCTCAGGCTCCTGCTCAGGTAAAGGCATGGGCACGCGCAAAATTTGAATATCGGGAAAAGTCTGCTGAAGGGTGAGGGCTTGTTGGTCCAGAAAGCTCTGAAGCTCAAGCATCAAGGGACGAATAGCAGCAGGCGCCAGCTCCAGACTACTGGGCTTAAGCTGACTGACAATCAGCACGTCTTCATTTAAAGGTTTGAGCCAGATATCCAGATGCCCGGTTGATTCATAAGGTAAAGCAGGCAGTAATTGAATCTGCTGATCAAGCTCAGTTGTTAAAATCGAGATAATCTGCTGAGCGCTTAAGTCTGGATTTCGATGCAGGATGCTCTCTCCAAGCAAACATGTCTGATTCCAACAGGCTAAATTTCCGCCTTCGAGCCAGAGCGGCAAGGCTTGATGGCTCAACTGCCAGCCTGGCAGGAGCTTAAACTGCTGAAGCTCATCTAACAATTTGGCCGCAACAGCTTCATCAAGCTGACGCTCTAAAGCATAATTCGCATCCAGTAAGCGCAGCTTCGGTTTTAAGGGTTTTGTCGGCTTTAGTTGGGCCTGACGGGGTAATAACATCAGCGGCGCCCAGTCTCTTGCCCATAAGGTATTGGTTCTTAAAGGCACAAGATGGAGCTTGCTTAACTGCGCCTGACTTAAACCATAGACTTCACGTAGATGAGTCTGAATATCGCTTAAACGCTCCCGTTCAGCCAACAGCCAGACCTGTACACCCGCAGAAATCAAGACTTTTAGCAGCTGATAGCCGTTTTCATCTTCCAGGACCACCTGTGAAACCAGCACGGCCTGGACGGCGCTGTATTCCGGCGGTAAATAATAGTCTGAAGGGGCCGCAAGTGGATTAAAAGCAAACACCGAGCGGGTTTGAAGCGCCAGACTTAAACAAATAAACAAGTATAGCCGTAGAAATTTCATAGCTTAATGATTAAGATAAGTTTAACATTGATTTAATCATTGGCAAAGATCGGCAAGATCAAGTTCAAGGTTAGCTAAATCTATTTTTAAGAACGCATTAATTTCAGGTTTACGCCCATTTCAAAAAATCGGCATAAACGATGAGAATTAATAGGATTAAACCCTTAAAGAGGTCAGTGATGAATATCGGAACGGTCCAAACGTGGTTCACCTCCTTTAATCCCTACAGTAGCTCTGCAGGACCCCAGAGCGCTGCCCCTCAACAGGCAGTGCAACCAAGTGCTTATGGCATTGATCAGTCTTTTTATAACGTCAATCGCCCTGCCACGCCAGACGGCGCAATCTCAAAAGCCCTTGTAGGCGGCCTGACCGGCTATAAGTTTGCTAAAGCGCCCGGCCCAATCTCCAGCCAGTTCTTACTGAACTCCGCCGGTATTGGCGCCGCCATCAGCGGCACTGTTTCAATCATCAAAAACGTCGCCTCTATGAGCCATAACCAGCAGTCAGCTTCAACCACGGTTGCCAATGTTCTGACCGACACCCTGCAGGGCAGCGTCAGCGGCATCGGCGGTGGACTCGGCGCTTGGGGCACCAATAAAATCCTGACCGCCATGGGCGCTGCCGCTGGCACCCCCATGCTGATCGCAACGGTTGTTGGCGGCGCCATCGGCGCTGTTGGCCTCAACCAGATTCTCAACACTGAGAAAATGCGCGCAACACTGTAAAGTGTTAAAGGCTGTGGACTTTGAGTCCATAGCTCAAATCAAGTTATTTTCTATTACTCCCTCACTCACTTAGCCCTCCTTCATCCTGAAGGGGGGTTTATTGTTGAGGGGGGGAGAAGTGTTGGCAACTAACTAAACGACGAACCCTAAACCGGCGAGCCTGTGAGCCTCAAACACCGAGCCCTGCGAACCCTAAACCGGTGCATTGCGCCACCCTCCCTCCTAACGAACTTTTAAGGCCCTACGTCTAGACTCTTCTAGTAAAGGCCAAAGTGACTCCAACGTTTGGGCACTGGGGTTTAAGACACAGGCCCACAGGACATTGCCATAAACGGGATGGGGCATCAGAACATCTTGTGCCTTAAAATCATAGACTTTGGGTTCAGAACCAAAACGGGCCTTAAACTCTTTTTTAGACAAACCCAGATTTAAGCGATAAATACCGGGGCGGTCTAAATCAGACTCTGCATCATTGATGTCATTAGACATTAAAGTCATAAACGGCATCATCTGTCCGGCTATAGCAAAATAATAATCATTGCCGTCTAGTTCGGTAATCGCCATATCTGGGAAATGGGCTTTAAGTGCGGCCTTTAGTTCACTTTCTTCCATAACTCTCTCTCGCTATACTCAAGTTTGACTACTGAATTTTAGTTTATTTGGATTTTAGTAGTCAAGTTTGAATACTGGAGCATTTTTAGATGTCGATAGTGAGATTATTGGTGCTGGGTGTACTGGAACTCAAAGGCCCAAGCCATGGTTATGCCTTACAGCGCGAGCTTCAGGCCTGGAATATCGAAGCCTGGACAAAGGTCAAACCGGGCTCGATTTATCATGCGCTCAAACAGCTCACCAAAGAAAATAAGCTGAGTGAGGTGGGCACCGAGTCCAGCACAGAAGGCCCTGGCCGCACGCTTTATCAGCTGACAGAGAGCGGTCTGACTGAATTTAAACAGCTCTTAGAACAATCCTTTTTAAGTACAGAGCAGGCAGAACTTGCTGTAGCAGTCGCGTTAATGCAATGTCTGCCGCGTAGTCGCGTACTTGAGCTATTACAAGCTCAGGTCCAGCAATTACAGGCTTATCAAGCAGGTTTAAATCAGCTTCAACCTGATTTTACAGAGCGCGATTCAGCACCACATACCCCGGATTTATTAGCGCTATGGGGCAGTCATTTACAGGTCAGCCAAAACTGGACCGAACAGCTAATCACCCGCATTCAGACGGGTGAATATTGTTTTGTGGATGAAAGACCTAAAACGTCGACTTAAAGCTAAAGCCAAAGCGGCTGGACTTGCCGTCACTATCGCCGTTTAAGTCAAATTTAGCGGTTGGGCTGACCTGATAGGCAATTGAAGCCCCCGCTGAGGTTTTATTATTGACTGTGTCAAAGTTTAAGCGACTGCCCAGATTAAGAGCGCCAAACTGATGACCGGTTGTCACCGCAACATCTTTGACGTTTAAACCTTTTTCAGTTCTTTGCTGACTGCCAGAAACGCCCACACTCAGACTGTCATCGAGTTTATACCCGATGCTGCCGCGGGTGCTGTTTACACCCTGATCCCCATAAGTCACGCCAGAGCTGTAAGTCAGACTGTTGACGCTGCCTTCACCGCTGAGCTCAACTTGTGGGGGCAGACCGCCCTGAATTAAGGGCTCAGTCTCAAGCCGGGCACCCAGCTTTAAAGCAGGCGCAACTTCATAATTCAGAGTTGTCCCGCCGCCAACGGGTTCACC
>CAJYHH010001129.1 GCA_913773825.1 Candidatus Sericytochromatia bacterium
GAGACCAGGCTGAGCAACACTACAACCCAGCAACAAAGCGGCGCTCGCAAGTGCCATACGACGGAGAACGGACATAGACATCGATGAATCCCCTGTTGAACTATTTAAGGTTGACTTCTTAAAAAAACAAATCAAAAAACGGAATGTGGTAAACTCGGGCTAAAAAAACCTTAATCCAAGTTTACCACATATTTAATCAGATAGGAAAGGGTAGAAGTGGGCGCTATAGGACTCGAACCTACAACCGTCTCGGTGTAAACGAGGTGCTCTACCATTGAGCTAAACGCCCTCAGAAACTTCATTCGATGACTGTGTCATTGACGTTGTTCATTCTATCTGGCTCACACTTCAAATGGCAAGCAATCCCAAAAAATAAACTAAAGATAATTTTTTCATCACGTCTCCAGATTCATTTTCTGACCCATCCCTGAATCAACTCCACCCTACAACTCCACTCTTAAACCCGCATTTAAAAAAAGGGGCAGTAGTTTAAATGCTGATAGCTGACGGATCGGTTGATTGGTTCATTATTGAATTGAGATCGCAAAAGCTGTAAACGGCTACGGATAAAATCTCAACAGCGTCAGGAAATCAGGTTTGAGTTGATCTTCCGTTGATCTTCCGTTGATCTTGAGTCAGGCGTCGATTCAGCAGAAGTCTAAAACATCTGCTTAGACCCTAAGAAAAGCCCCTTAGAGCCCCTGGCAGCGCGCTCACTTCGTGCTAAAATACCCTGTGCTTTTACTTTGAGCGAATCAATAAAGCCCAGATAAGCTTAGATAAGCCCAGAAAAGTGACCAGAGAAAGCAGGATTCGACCTTGACCGAGAAGCAAGCAAAGGCCAAAATGATTATCCTCCGGGGAGGCACCCAGGGGAAAGAATTCACCCTCGATTCGGATATGACGTCCGTTGGGCGCTGGGACCCCGATGGCGGCGCTTTTCCTGAGATCGACCTGACTAATGACGATATTGAAGCTAAGATTTCCCGCAAACATTCTCGGATTATTCTCCAGGATGGCAAATTTATGCTCGAAGATATGGGCAGCCTTAACGGCACTTATATCAACCGTGGCCCCCGTCTGGTTCCCGGTGAGCCTCAGGAAATCAAACATGGTGATGAAGTGATTATGGGTAAAACCTTCTTCCGCTTTGAAATTTTAGGCCAGGAAGGCTAAATCACCTTTCAGCCCTGCCCTTAAGCACTTAAGCCCCTGTTGATTCTCAACAGGGGCTCATTTTTTTGCTTCAAGACCTTTTCTAAACCTTTACCTTAAAGATTTAGACATTTGCCATTTAGTTAAAATACTTTGGCGTTTTTAAGACTTTTTTAGCATTTGTATTTCAAAGCCAAGACCTCTCAACATCAATGGTTTTACTATGCTTCCATTCCATATATCTCCATCACAACGCGTGCTACAATAAAGGGCAAAAGCACCAAAGTTGAGTCGCCTGAATGCCACGCTCGAACGCCATGATTTCCCAGTTCATCCAGGGGGAAGAACGCCGTCAGTTTAAAGACATTATCAAAGCCCTGGCCCTGGTAATCGACCTTGCTGAGGGCTACGATGCCCAACACGGATACAATGTCGCTCTCTCTGCTGTCCAGCTCGGCCACTTTATTGGCCTCAGTACGGTTCAGCTGCGGAATCTCTTTTATGCCGGCCTGTTACACGATGTGGGCGAAGTCGGCTTCCCCAAAGAGAACCAGGACTGTGACTATTATGAATGGCAGTTTCACCCCTATATTCAACCTCATCCGGTGATTGGCGAAGCGATTGTCAGCCAGCTGCCCACCCTCAAAGAATCTTCTAAAATTATCCGCTGGCACCATGAATCCTGGGACGGCAGCGGTTTTCCAGACAAGCTGCGCGGCGACAATATCCCCATCGAAGCCCAGATCATCGGCTTACTTGATCTCTTTGATGTTGCGGGTTCTGTTTATTCAGACAAAGCCGAACTGCGCCGCCGTTTAGCACCGGCCCTTAAATCACGCTTTTCACCGGATTTACTCGATAAGTTCCGGCGGATGTTAGCAGAATCTGAACTCTGGGGCGCACGTAACTTTGACCAGAAAGTCTGGAACAGCCTCGGCATTGATACAGTGGATTTAGCCATGCTGATGGGGATTGAAGTTGATTATTTTCAGCTGACGCTTAAAACTTTTGCCAGCGTAATCGATGCCAAACATGAATACACCAAAGGCCATAGCTTACGCGTCGCCGTGCTTTCACGCCGAATCGCCGAAGTGATGGGTTTTAAAGAAGAAGACGCCGCCAAAATTGAGCGTTCAGGCTTTTTACATGACGCCGGCAAAGTTGGCATCCAGCGCTGTATTTTAGACAAACCTGGCCCCTTATCCGACTTAGAATATAACCGGATTAAGGCCCATCCAGGCATGTCAGCTGCTCTGCTTAAAACGGTTAAATGCCTCTCAGATCACGCGCCATTAGTCCGTCATCATCATGAGCGTTTTGACGGCAAAGGCTATCCAGATCGTTTAAAAGGTGAAGAAATCCCGATTGGCAGCCGAATTTTGGCAGTAGCAGACACTTATGACGCCATGACATCTGACAGAGCGTATCGCAAAGGTTTACCCGATAAAGTAGCCCGCGAAGAAATTACCCGCTACGCCAATTTAATGTACGACCCCGAAGTGGTTGAAGCCTTTTTACAAATTGGCCCAGAAGAAATCCGCCAGCTGTTCAGAGACTCTGAAAAAGGCACAGTCGGCTGGTAGAAGAAGGGTCACCTGTGGCTCGTAGCTAAAAAACCAGAAGCGAGTCGCGCCTGAACAGGCCTGAACAGAGCATAAAAAACAGACAACAAAAGCCCCAGTAAGGGGCTTTTGTCTTATGACTTCATCGTTTGTCTTAGCGAGTAGCAACCAGCTAGTCGATAATTTCCCGCAGTTCGTTATTGGGATCAATTGTCTTTTCAGCCGTCTGAGCCACGGGGTCAGGGAAGAGCTCAAAGACTTTGCAGAGTGCGGCTGCTAGACCATAACGGGTTACAGGTTCATCAGGACGGAAAGTATGGTCTGCATGCAGATTCATAAACTGATAGCGGTTAAGCGCGAGTTCAATATCCGGCTGATAAGGTGAGCGCACATCATGATCAATAGCCAGCTGGCTGGTGCGGCGCTCAGGAGCGAGCTGTTTGCCAGAGGCTTTTTCCATCTGCTGCAAAAACTCAGACAGAGCATAGGCTAGCTCTTTGCGAGTCAGAACTTTGTCGCCGTCAAAGGTCGTAGCAGTGCGCTGAATGCCCTGCTCTTCAACTTTAATCTGCCGGAAAAAGCGGCTGAGCAGATTGTTTTCTTCAGCGAGTTTGCGCACGTATTGATAAGCCCAGTGATCGGGCAAGATCCCGATACTGCGAGCTTTACCGTTTGCTGCAGCAGGTAAATTCAGTTTATGCATCCCGCGAATGCGATTATAGGTCTTGGCTACAGCAGCGGCCAGTTCATAGCGATTAACCGTCCAGTCACCTCGGAAGGTATGGTCCTGAAAGCCGTTCATGATGCCATATTGATCAATCACAGCGACTGTGCAGTTGTAACACCAATGTTGTTCGGTCAGATCAACCAGATGCTGGCTTTTGTCATGCATCTGTTCTTCAGCAAGAGCCACGCTGCTAGCAGCAGCCACTACACCCAGGCTTAAACAACCGGCGACGATTCGCTTATAAATGGATCCCATGATAACTCTCCCAAGACACGTTTTACTTCCTGCCGGGTATACTCGCGGTCCCGGCTATTGTCGATCACTTGATCGGCGAGTTCGACTTTGGTCTCGATCGGCAGCTGCGCGGCCAGACGCTGCTCCGCTTCTGTCTGATTAAATCCATTGCGGGCCATCAGACGCTCCAGCTGCTGGTTAGCCGGGCAATAGACCAAGACACTTTTATCCACCATATGGGCTAGATTTGACTCATACAACAACGGAATCATCATCACCAGCAGCCAGTTTTTGCCCTGAGCTTCTTCCAGACTGCGGTAACGGGCTTCTTCAGCTTTGAGCTTGGCGCGCACTTGCGGGTGAACAATGGCGTTAAGGCGTTTAATCGCCTGTTCATCGCCAAAGACAATACTTCCGAGCCGTCGGCGGTCAATTTGACCCACTGAATCCAGAATACTGTCGCCAAAAGCGTCCAAAATCAGATCATACGCTGATTCGCCTTTGGCGATCAAGTCATGAGCAATGGTATCTGCATCGAGAATAATCGCGCCAGCTTCAGCCATCAGCACCGCCACGGTACTTTTACCGCTGGCAATTCCACCTGTCAGTCCAAGACGAATCATCGGCTTACCACAGACTCAGGCCTTTAACTTCAACTTTAAGGCCTTCTTCCTGCAGCAGCTTACGCAGTTTGTCCTCGTCAAGCAGCTTATCTGCCTTGAGCAGAACCGGATTGACATTGGTGAGCACAGGTTTTAAGTCACCCAGCACCCCTCTGACTTCAGGCAAAAGATCATTGGCACCTGTCAGCACCGGCGAAAGCTGATCTAAAATCACCGGCAGACGATCCAGGGTATCGGGGGCGCGCTTCAGCAAGGGCGGCAGTTCAACCAGTGTCGCATTAAGATGATCAATCAGCTCTGGATGAGCATCCAGATTCTGGGTCAGGCGCTCAGCGCTGCCCGTAATGCGCTCTAAGCGCTCGGTAATCACCTGAGAATGCGTTGAGAAGGGCCCCGTAATGGTGTGAACTTCAGCCGTCAGACTGTTAAGATCACGGAACAGACCGGGTGTATCCGCCCGTAACTGCGTGGTAGTGACGTTTAAGTTTTCAATGATGTTATCAATCCGGCCACCGTTACGGCCCAGCAATGCATTAGCCCGCGAAGCCACGCTGTCGAGGTTTTTAACGGTCCGTGACAAACCTTCACGGTTTTCTGCGACGGTATCGACAATCACCGAAGTCCCGTCGATCAGGCGACCAATCTGCTTTTCACGGCCTTTGACAGACAAGGCCAAAGTATGAATCAGGGTATTGACGTCATCCGGGTCAAGCTTAGTCAACACAGGTGAAAGATGATTCAGCACTTCATCTAAATCAACCGGGGTCATCGTGTTGTTAATGCGCTCGCCATCTTGAAGCATGGGTGCTGTAGACGTACCGGGAATCAGATTAATGTACTTTTCGCCGAGCAGGCTCTTAGAGCGGATTTCAGCACGGGCGTCAGCGTGAACTTTTACATCCGGGTTGATGACCATTTTCATCAGGGCTTCGCCGTTGTTGACCACTTCAAGTTTATCTACATGACCGACCTCGATGCCGGCCAGCATCACGGGGGCATCTTTAACAACCCCAGAGGCATTGCGGAAAACCGCTTCAACGGCAAGGGTGTCGCCGAACTGGACTTTGCCGATTGTAATAGACATATAGGCGAGAAGGGCGGCCGCGCCCAGGATGAAAAGCCCAAGGGCGAATTCTTTCCAGTGTTTCATGGCTGTTTGCTTCTGATGATTCCTGTTGGCTGGTTAGGACAATCTCACGCTAAGGCACCGTACTAAGCGACTCTACAACTCAATGATGATAATTCAATCAAGTAAGCGACTCGATTAACTGACGGGCATCGGGATGACTGCATGGTCAGTATAGCATAGGCCGACTCCACCGGCCGTTGTGGGCTATAGGTGGTAGGTGGTGGGTTTCAATACCAAGCATGGCCATCTCGCATGACCCATAAAAAATTTTATAAGACAGCGTACAATGAGACAAAACTTTAGGGAGGCCGGCATGGAACGGGAGCTCAGAGGCAAAGTTGCTTTAATTACCGGTGCTTCGCGAGGCATTGGCAAGGCCTGTGCACTTAGACTGGCCCATGCCGGCGCCGACATTCTGATTAATTATCACCAGCAGGCAGAAGCAGCAGAGCAGCTGAAACAAGAGCTGATTCAGGATTATGGGGTACAAGCCGAATGTTTTGCCGCAGATGTCAGCAATCAGGCAGAAGTCGAAAAGATGTTTGAAGCCCTGCTCGCGCGCTGGGGACGACTGGATATTTTAGTAAATAACGCTGGAATGACTCGGGATGGTCTGTTATTGCGTATGAAGC
>CAJYHH010001130.1 GCA_913773825.1 Candidatus Sericytochromatia bacterium
AGGAAATAAAATCCACCTGCAGGTCGAGGTGGAAGGCGCGGGCATTGCCAAAGAATATCGCGAAGCCCTCGGCCATAAGGGCCGTCACCTCAACGTCAAAGGTTTCCGCAAAGGCAAAGTGCCGACCCAGCTCGTCGAGCAGTATGTCGATACTGAACGCCTCAAGCAGGAAATCTTCCAGAACGCGATGACTTCGTCTTATCAGGTTGCAATCGCTGAACAGCAGATTGAAGCCATTGCTGAGCCTGATATTCAGGCTGTTCAGGTTGAAATCGGTAAGCCGTTTATCTATCGCGCTGTTGTTGAAATTCGTCCCGAAGTTTCTCTGGGTCAGTATCAGGGCCTGACAGTTCATGTTCTGCCTCAAGAAGAAATCAGCGAAGAAAAAATCACCGAGCAGCTTGATTACCTGCGTCGTGAGCACGCTGTGCTGATTCCAGTAGATGACCGCGGCGCCGAAATGGGCGACCTGGTCGCTCTGCGGATTGAAGGCACCATTGAAGGTGAGCCTATCGATCTTGGTGAATCTAAGGATATGACCCTTGAACTGCGTGAAGACAGCTTTGTTAAAGGCTTCTCTGATCATATCGTGGGTATGGAAGTTGATTCTCACAAAGAGTTCACGATTACCTTCCCTGATGATTACTATGTTGAAGACCTGCGCGAAAAGCCGATCACCTTCAACGTTCATCTGCAGGAAATCAAAGAAGTTGAGCTTGCTGAACTCGACGATGATCTGGCTTCAACTGTCGACACTGAACTGGCTGGTCTGGAGCAGTTAAAAGAGCGCATTCGTACCGAACTCGAAGAGTCACTTGAAGAGCAGTTTGAAATTGCTCGTCAGCAGCGTGTGCTTGACCGCGTTGTGGCGGCTTCTTCCGTTGAAATCCCTGACTCTATGATGAGCCGTGAGCTGTTTGCCATGTGGCAGATGAGCGAAGGCAATCAGCTGATGCAGGCTAAAGTGAATGAAAAGACTCTGCAGGCTTCTTGGCTGCACTGGATGGGCCGTGATGATATGCAGTCCACTGCTCGTCAGCGCATCAAGACTACGCTGGTGCTCGGCGCAATTGCCCGTCAGGAAAACCTTCAGCTCAGCAACGATGAAGTTGATGCTGAAATTCAGGACCTGGCTGAAACGCACAGCGTGCCCGTTGATCAGGTTCGTGCCCAGCTCCAGCAGGACAACCGCATGGTTGCTCTGATGGACGAACTGCTGAGCTACAAGATCATTGACTGGGTTATGGAAAACAACAATATCGTTGTGACCGACAAAGCTGATGAACTCGAAGCCCTGAACCAGACAATCGAAACCGCTGAAGAAGCTGCTGCTGTGGCACATGAAGTGTCTGCCAACAGTGCTTCCAGCGCTGAAGACGTTGCCGCTGCTGAAGAACTTGTCAACAACGCTGGCAAGCTCGCTGAAGAAGTCGAGCAGGTTACCGAAGGTCAGCCTAGCTAGTCTGACTTGTTTGGTTAAACCCAACTAAGTGCTCATTACATTTTTCCGCTGTTTGGCTCAGTTGCTGAGCCGCAGCGGTCGCCGGTCAGCCCAGAACATTGCATCTGGGTTGGCCGGTCTGCTTTTTGCAATTTATCGCCGTACAGAGTATCGGGCGTTTATTTCAGGTAATCTTCAGGCTGCCTTGCCTGATTTATCTCAGGTGCAAGTAAACAAG
>CAJYHH010001131.1 GCA_913773825.1 Candidatus Sericytochromatia bacterium
GATCGCTGATGCGCTCAACGTTTGGGCTTGCTGTTTTAAGCTCAGCGACAAGCTGTTGTTTAACAGCACGCATCGCCTTAAAATGTTCTTCATGATTGGGCTGCCCAGACTGCCAGAGCGCTTGAAGCTGACTTTTTTGTTCAGCGTTAAGCTGCAGTTGCTCTGCCATCTTTTGCAGCTGCTGAGCGCCAGGCTGCTCACCATTGGCGTGTTTCTGACGCATCTTATCGAAATGTTGATCCATCTGGTCAAGCTTGGCAATTACTTTGCTTTGCTGCTCAGGTGTCAGGATTTTCCAGGCTTTAACAATATGACTTGCCATCTGATCAGCCATGGCAGCCTGATTGGGGGCCTTAGCCTGAAGTTCGTTGCGCAGGGCATTGGCATCAAAGTTGTTAGACAAAAATGCTGTTTTGAGCTTGTCTTTCATCGCCTTCATATCAGGGTGCTGGCCCTGATGCTGAACTTTAACCTGCTCAAACAAGCTTTTAAACTCAGCTTTCTGAGCATCGGTCAGATTCAGATCTTTCATCATCATGCCCATCATTGGACCACCAAAGTGCCCGCCTTTACCATGACCACCAGCACCACGATGAGCACCAGGTCCCATTTGGCCAGCCTGTGCCAGCAGACCAAAACCTTCTGCAGCTAAGGCGCGTGTGTGAGACAGATTACCGGCATAGGCTGCAACAGAGAAAGTCAGTCCAGCAGCCAGAGCCAGACTCATGAGTTTTTTGCTTACTTTCATGCTTGAGTTAATCCTTTGATTGAGCTTGATGTTGTTAGTATGCGCCAAGCCTTTTAGAAAAGTTTGCGAAGACTGTAAAGAATTTGTCAGCAGATCAGATTTTTTAAAACATCCTCTCTGACACCTCGCTTTACATCACATTATGAAGCCGAAAACAAACACAGAAAAACGGGCTCTTGAGAGCCCGCTTCTGCGTTAATCTAGCTTATCTAGTTAACTTGCTGTGTAAAACCTTGATCCGTCTTGTCTGGTTGGCGCTTATTCAGCATCAATGATGATTTCTTCATCATTCATGTCGCTGATTCCGTCGCGTTCAGTGTCGACCATGGGGTCAACTTTATCATTGATGCCATCCTGGTCAAGATCCTGCCAAGCATCAATCTGGCCATCGTTATCGAGGTCATTGAGCTGGTTGATGCGATCTAAATCCTGCTCAAAGCGCTCCATATCGTTGGCATCAATGTCAGCGTCATCAGCGTCATTCATGGCAACGTAGGCCAGCATTTGCTGATAGCGGACTTCAGGCTGCATGGGGTTTACAGACAGAGAAGCAGCAAGGACGTTTACTGAATTCTGGTATTGACCACTGATGTGATACAGGCGGCCGAGATCCATATAGGTTTCAAGCAGTTCACCTTCTACAGCGCGGACGTTGTCCCAGTTATAGCTGGGTTTTTCGAGCGCAACTGAGTCAGCAAAAGCTAAGAACCAGCGGCGAGCTTCGTTTGCATGCATCGTGGCGTTGTCATACTGACCTACCAGGATTTCCTGACGTGCTTTTTCCAAATGTTCGTCAAATAAGTTCTTTTCAGAGAAAGCATCTGTAACATTTGAAACGTTAACGTTTGAAGTTGTCTCAGCAAGCGCCATTGTGGCAGGAGTTGCAATCGCCAGGCCAGCGGCCAGCAGGGTCATCAGTCCAGTACGTTTAATCATCTTTTTCATTTTTCGGTACCTCCGTTAGTGGCTTATGTTTATGACTATAAGCTGTTTCCAGAGATCAGGTCAACGAAAGAAGGTGTCTTTTAACTTCATTTTGATGCGTAAAATCTTGTAAAATTCCCATAAATAACCAAAAGCCTGTAAACACTTGATTTTGGGCCGAAAAGGGGGTGATCAAAAACCCGACAAGGAAAAAGTCATTTTTGACGGTTCTCGGGCGTAGTTTTAAAACCAGGCACAAAAAAAGCTAAGACCAGCTGATTTTAAGCCGTTCAGACAGCCCTAAAATCTCAGTAAAACCCTTATAGAGACTAAAAAAAGACCTAAAATACAACTCAAGAGCTCAAAAGCTCAAGAGATAAACAAGCGTTCAGCTTTAAAAAACTAACGCGAAAGCTTGTCTTCGACTTTTTGTAGCTCAATCCGCGTCAGCTTAAGACTAGTCTGGCCAGTATACGGACAACGAATGCGATGACTGGTCAGCAGGTTAGCATAACGTCCTTGCTCTCTTTCAGCCCGGTTTTTGTGAATGCTTAAATAAGCCATTTCGCCTTTAAGACGTGAAGTGGGCAGAACTGTCAACACAAGCGAAACACGGGTTTCACGATTAGTCGCCCAGACTCTGTCGCCTTCGCTAAGATTATAACGTTCAGCCAGCATTTGCGAGATATAGAGTGGATTTTCAGGTGGTAATTCATAGGGCGCAGACAGCTTACCACTGTTAAAGGTTGAAACCGCAAAAGCCGTACGCGTACTCTGTTCTGAAAGCGCTGAGCGGCCTGTACACAGCACAAGCCCACGGCCCAGAGCCAAATCAGCTTCAGTGGGCATAAAAAAGCGATACTTTACAGCCTGGCCATATAAGTCTGTAAAAGGCGCAGCCTCTAAATCCTCATAATCCAGACGTTGACGACTTGTGCCTACACCACTATGAATCAAACTGCCGGCCAGCAATAAATCATTCCAGCTGATCGGCTGACCATCTGGATGCCGTGGCCGACAGTAAAGCTCCTGACCGTTAGCCCCTTGACCACTCAAATAGTGCTGAATCCGCTCCCAGAGCTGAGCTCGGCTGACTTCACCATTGTCACGCCGCAAACCCGGTGCTTCAAAACGCTGGCTAAAATAACCTTGGTTAATCAACTGGGCCAGATCCGCATGCTGCAGCCATAGATTGCGATCAGATCTTAACTGACGGCCAATACAGGCCATTAAGTCATAAATCATCGTGGCGTCACTGCGAGCCTGACTCGGGGCTTTGCGTCTGGGCAAAGACAGGCTTAAACGCCATTCTCCGTTCTGGTAAAGCTTACTGCTGGCTACATGTGGGGGTGTTGGTAAAATAAGCGCGGCGTACTTTAAACAAAACTCATCAGGAGCAGGATCAATTACGACAAACTGAGTTTGCTGCTCTGTCAGTTTGCGCAACCAGCGCGGCCTGTTCATCATATTTGTCGCAAATTGACCGCCAAAAAAGATAAACAGCTCTCGTCGTGACTCTGGCTCAGAGTAATCCAGAGCAGAAAGCGGCGTAACCATCTGGACTTTGTCATAAGCGTCTTCAGGTAAATCCAGACGTCGAGCGGCTTCAGCAGCACCCGCTGCATCAATCGGAATCCGCCCCATAAAATGCTGTGGCGAAAGCCCCTGCAAATGAGTTTCATGATTAACCTGGCCTGGCAATTGCAGTACCCCACCTGCCAGACGCCCATCAGCATGAAGTCCAAACTTACCCAGCATCGCCAGAAGATTGGCCCAAAGACAATGTGGAACAATTCCGCGTGTCTGAGAAAAACCCATTGACGGAATCTGAACGGGTACACGATCTGGATGTGCCAGACTAGCTGCAATCTCACAAATGCCCTGCTCAATCCGTTTACAATGAGCAATCTCAGGCGCAATTCGCTCAGCGACCTTTTCGGGTTTAAAACGCTCCTGGCGAGCAAGTCCAGCAAAACGCTCAAAGCTAGCGCTCTCTGCAAAACGGTTTAAAAACCGCTGTTCAAGCGCTTCAGGCCAGCGTGTGAGCAGCTCATGGGCAATCCCTAGCGCCAGCTGGCTATCTCCACCCGGGCGAATGATTAACACCCTACCAGGCCCTAACTGGCTGGTAATCAGCTGAGCGGATTCTGTCATCATGACATCGATTAGCCAGATATTAGGCAACTGTTTTTTGAGCAAGGCTTTAAAAATCGGCGGATGAGTCACATAACCGTTCCAGCCATTCATCAGAAAGATCCCGTTAGGCTGCTGAAGAGCCTGTTGAATACTCACAAAGGGCGCAGGCTGACCCGCAATAAACGTCTGATACAGCCCACCTGACAAATAACCGTGCTCACAGTTACTCGTCATATTGCGCACACCAAGCAAGCGAAAGACTTCCTGCAGAGCAAAAACCGCAAAATAATCAATCTGACCGCTGGCATAAATCAAGGTTCTGGCGCGTGGCGGGCGATGATCAAGCACTAAATGCGCAAAGCGCTCGAGAGCTTCTTCATAAAACAAAGGCACCCTGCGACCGGTAATGTCCATCACGCTGGGCCGCAACTGTAAGGGATAAACAGATGGCCGCTCACCTAAAGCATGTTTAAACTTGAGACAGCCCACAGTCGGCTGGAGATTTTCAATCTGAAGTTCTTCTGCTTCAAGTGAAGCCGGATGAATCAAAAAACGCTGGGCTAATAACCTGCCATCGGGTTCTAGCAGCAAATCAAAAGCCCTGATTTTTAAATGACGCAAAGGCCCAGAATCTTTACCAAGCAATTCCAGCTCACCTTCTAGCTGCGAGCCAGACGCAACCAATTGGCGATCTGTCATCAGCTGTAAATAGCCCCCCTGCAGCAAAGCTGGAAACGACTCAGCACTTTCTGCTAATCTAAAAAATCCACCCTGAGCCTGATTGTCTGGCAATAAACGGGTTCCAAGCGGTATTTTTGCACTGGTGCCGACCCCACAAAAATGACAGCTAAACTGCCCGGAATGAACCGTGGGGTTACCCTCACAATTGAGATAAGCCGGCAATTCATCTAGGGGCTCAAGATAGCCAGCATGTTCGATCACAGGCAGATGCTCAGAAAGCAAAGTCACCTCAGATTAAAAAGCAGAATATCAGCTAAATATCAAGTCGAGTGTTTAAGACGCTGATCCACTCCACGCAGGCGACGGCTCAGAATCTCAGCCACCCCCATCATTAAACGAGCTGCAGAACCAGGATGCTGGGACAGCAAATCTTCATAATCTTCGCGAGTAAAACCAAAGACTTCAGATTCTTCTGTCGCCGTAATCGTCGCGGAACGTGGCTGCTTATCCAAAAAAGCCATTTCACCAAAAACCAAACCCTGACCTGCACAGGAAAAACGGATCAGATCACCGGTAACAGGCGAGTTTGTCGTGACTTCAAACTCCCCTTTGATAATCACATACAGGCTTTGATCCGTATCGCCTTCTTTAAAAACAATGGCGCCTTTTGGCACATCAATGATATCTGAGCGCCTCATGACTTCAAAGATATCCCGATCAGTCAGATTAAAAAAAAGCCTTAATTCACGGAGTTCTTGAATTTTCTGAATGATCGCCTGTTTTTGTGCTTCATCCATGTTTTTGCCTCAATCACAGCTGATGATAATCCCAGTGTATCAGCAAAATAACAATTTAATGACAAAGGCTTTTTTACTAAATGACCAAGCGCTTTTGCAAGTCAGCCAGCTGAAGCGGCAAACCAGTCTCAAGCTCAGCAAAGGCCAATTGGCGCCCCATACAGATCACCTCCAAGCTCCTGCCTAACTTAAGCGCAAAGCGTCGTGCACCGGCTTCTAAAGTATCCCGATCCTGCGTGCTGGCCAGCCAGTCAAAAGCGTCATTTAAGTGCGCACAAGCCTGATCAACAGCGGGTCCTTTGGCATCTTTAGCCCAGTCCAAGAACTGCTGTTTAAGCTGAGCCGCCTGATCTGGCCCGCCAATCGCACGTAAAGACTCTAGTGACAAAACATTGGTTGTGCCTTCCCAGATCGGTAAAACCTGAGCATCACGCAAAAGCAAGGGCAGGCCTGTGTCTTCGACATAACCCGCACCGCCAAAACACTCTAAAACTTCGCTGAGCACAGCCACTGACTGTTTTGCGGTAGTGAGCTTTACAATCGGCGTCAGCAGACGTAATAAGGCCTGACCAGCTACATCCAACTCACCAGCTTCTTGCTGCCCAAGTAAATGCACCGATTCAAAAGTCAGATAAAAAGCACCGGCAAACTCCGCTTCAAGATTCAGCAAGGTTTCACGGTGTAGGGGTTTATCTGCTAACGGGGCACCAAAGGCAATCCGTTTATGGGCATAGTCCCAGGCCAGATTTAAGCCACGCCGCATTAGACCAATCGCTGAGACGCTGTTCCAAGTGCGCGTGACGTTTAACATCGGCGCAATATTGCGAATGCCCTGATCTGTACCCATCACTAATTTGGCAGGCACACCATGCAGCATCAGCTCAGCAGTAGGCACTTTACGCGTACCCAATTTATCTTTTAAGCGCATAATCTCGATATTCTGCAGCTGGCCAGCCTGATCACGAGGTTCAAGATAAAACAAAGCCAGACCTTTACCACCTGGGCCGTTGCCTTCTGGACGCGCCAAAGTCAGCGTCATCTGTGAAGTTGCAGCAGAAGTAAACCATTTACGCCCGTATAAACGCCACTGACCGTCTTGATAACGAGCAACGGTCTCAGTTTGACCCACATCAGAACCGCCCGTGAGCTCGGTCATCCATTGCCCACTGGTCCAAAATTGAAGGGGGTCACGACTGCTCAAATGCGGTAAAGCTCGCTCAACTAAAGCCTGATTACCCGAACTGACAAGGGTCCGGGCTGCACCATCTGTCATCGCCAGCGGACAGCTGTAAATATCACTTGAAGGTGTAAACAGATAAACCAAGCCAAACTGCAGACTGCGAGACAAGGCGCCATAGGTCTGTTCATACGGCAAAGCCACTAAACCCGTTTCAGCCGCAATGACTTCAGCGCGCTTCCAGAGGGGTGAAACTTCGATTTCATCAATGCGTTTACCCCAGGGATCCCACTGCGTCAGCACCGGATCGTTTAAACGATCACGCAGCTGCAGCTGATAAAGCTCACCCCCACTGATTTCGCCCATATTTTCAAGCGCGGCCTGAACAGCTAGCGGCAGTGAAGCCCCAAAACGGCGGGAGATTAAGCCTTTGAGATAAGCATCAGCCTGATATTGATTACCCAAATTGGGTCCAGCCTGCTTAAACAAAACAATCGGGTCAGTGGAATAAGTCATCGCGATCTCCGGATAAACGCATAAAGTTTGATTCTGATTTTTCTATTGTAACAACAGAGCAGCAGGCTCAGATCAGGATGCTGAGCTTTGCTCAGCCTGCTCAAAGTATCCAGATAACTGCTGATGCATAACTGCTATAATGTCCTAATCATGACGGCCAGAGTGACGTAAATGAAACAATACCCGCTTTTTTACCTCCGCCCGATGTTAGACACCCTCATCGATCAGGTTGGCTCTTTATTAACGTCTCGCTTTAGCATCCAAGGCTTTCACCACCAAGATCTTGAACAGCTTCAACAAACAAGCTCTCCCTGGATTTTAGTCTGCGATAGCTCAAGCTTTGATCATTTACTCAATGCTCAAATCTCTCAGTTCTCTCAGCCTTCTCAAAGCCCTTCATTTTATGCTTTTGTCATGCTTGAACCCGGCGAAAAACTCAAACCCGAATGGCTCAGTCAAGATCAATTATTAGATTACAGCACAGGTGTCCCTGAACCCGAACGTTTAGTTTTTGCCCTCAATAAACTCTACAGTTCGCTGCTGCGTCATGATGATTTAAACCGCCTCAGCCACCAGCTTGATGTTCAGCGCAATCGTTTACAAGACCTCAATGAAATTGGCGCCGCTCTTTCAACTGAGCGCAATCTGGATCATCTACTCGATAAAATTCTCACCAGCAGCATGGAAATCACAGCATCTGACTCAGCCAGTCTTTATTTAGTAGAAGAAAAAAATGACCAGAGCGACGACGATCAGCCAGAAAACAAACATCTACGCTTTAAATGGTCACGGAATCAAAGTATTCAACTCGACTTCAGTGAATTTACCATTGAGCTTAACGAGCGCAGCATTGCGGGTTCAGTCGCCCTACACGGCACCCATCTAAATATTCCCAACGTCTACAAAATGGACCCTAACTTGCCTTACGGCTTTAACAATTCATTTGATCAAAATACAGGTTATCGCTCTCGCTCGATGCTGACGATGCCGATGAAAAACCCTCAAGGCGAAGTGATCGGCATTTTGCAGCTGATCAACAAAAAGACCCATGCTGATGAAGCCCTTAATCTACAAGACCCTGATGCACTCAAAAATCAGATTTTGACTTACTCCAGCGAAGACGAAGATTTACTCTTTTCACTGGCCAGCCAGGCTGCTGTTGCGATTGAAAACGCCAGGCTTTATGCCGCAATTCAGTCGCTATTTGAAGGCTTTATTCGCGCCTCTGTACAGGCGATTGAATCCCGCGACCCCACAACATCCGGTCATTCTGAGCGTGTCGCTGTTCTGACTACCAGTCTGGCTCAGGAAGTTGACCGCGTCAGCAGCGGCATTTTTGCTCCGATTAAATTTAGTCGTGACGATATTAAAGAAATCAAATACGCCTCATTGCTTCATGACTTTGGCAAAATCGGTGTCCGTGAACATGTGCTCGTCAAATCAGACAAGCTCTACACGCATGAACTCGACAAGATTAAGCACCGATTTAGACTCGTACGTAAAAACATGGAAAACGAGCACAATCTGCATCGCCTGCAGATTATGACCCAATATGGACCAGATTCTGCCCAAGAACATTTTCTGGCGCTTGAACAAGCTTATTTGCTTGAACTTAAAAGTTTAGAAGAAGATCTGAACATGGTCTTACAGGCCAATCGCCCGACTATTTTGGCTGAGGAAGTCAGTGAGCGACTTAAATTGATCCAGCAAAAGCGCTTTAGCCTGGATGAAGAGTCTTTTAACCTGCTTGATGACTTTGAGCTTTCCAGACTCTCTATTGCGCGAGGCTCTCTTGACCCAGAAGAGCGCCTCGAAATTGAATCTCACGTGACCCATACTTTCCATTTTCTGAGCCAGATTCCCTGGACGCGCGAATTGCGTAACGTCCCGCATATTGCTTATGCTCATCATGAAAAGCTCAACGGTCGCGGCTATCCACGCGGGCTGGCAGCTGAAGATATTCCGATTCAGTCTAAGATGATGACCATTGCGGATATCTATGACGCCTTGACCGCCAGCGACAGACCCTACAAAAAAGCGCTGCCTGTAGAACGCGCTTTAGATATCTTAGGTTTTGAAGTCAAAGATGGCATGCTGGACCGGGAACTTTACGAGCTCTTTGTAGAAAGCAAAGTCTACGAAAGCATTATCCCGTCCTAAGCAGTTAATCTGTTTTCCTGTTTTCAGAAATGCTTAGAACGAGATAAAAACAATCAGAATAAACAAGCTGTTTATTCAGCCTGCCAGGGCTTAATACCCAGATACAGAGTTGAAATACCGCCACTAAGCGGGAAAGCATCAACTTCTGTCAGACCAGCATGAATCATCAGATCACAAAATTCTTGACCATAGGGAAAAGTCTCAATCGTTTTATTAAGATAACGATAGGCGTATTTATCACCCGAGACCAGCTCACCAATCCGCGGCAGCACGTGTCTAAGATAAAACAGATAACCCTGTTTAAACACGGGCAGCTTGGGAGTTGAAAACTCTAAGACCAGTGCATGCCCACCGGGCTTAAGAACACGCTGCATTTCACGCAGGCACTTAGAGACATCTGGGACATTGCGAATCCCAAAAGAAATCGTCACAGCATCAAAGCTCTGATCCTCAAACGGAATTGCCATAGCGTCCCCAACACTCAGGCTAATTTTAGAGCTCAGAGCAGCGGCTTCAACTTTTTGAGCGCCAATCGCCAGCATTCCTTCTGACAGATCAGTACC
>CAJYHH010001132.1 GCA_913773825.1 Candidatus Sericytochromatia bacterium
TTCAGCTCATCCAATGTTTCAAAAAAGCGCGAAGGGTGATCAAGCGCCATAATCGCTTCATTCCAGCTAGCCACAAATTCTGGCTGACCGCTCAGCACCACTGAAAAATGACTGCTAAAAGCGCCAATTCGCATCTTGAGCTTTTTAGCCAGTACTAATACATTTTCAAAATCGGTGCGGCAGTGAACCCGCAGTGTTAAAGCCTGACCACGATTAGACTCTACTTCGATCTGACGCACTCTTAAACGGACTTCCTGGTGATTATCGAGCATAAAAGTCACGGTTTCATCCAGCTGAAAAACTCGTGATGACACGCCATTGGATGCGCGTGCCAAAGCTTTGGCTAAGTCATCATAAGCCGAGGCCAGCAGTTCGTCTGCCCCATGTGGATCAACATATTGATTCATATCAAAAGGCTGAGGATTAATTTCTGGCCACTCCGGCACGTCTTCCCAGTCCTGTTGGTCATCAACAACTTGTGATGTTTGGAGGTCTTGGGACTCTTGTAAGTCAGGCGGGTTAAGTTGATTTTCAGGATTTTGCGCGTCTTGCATAGACTTTTATTATAGGGTGTTTAAGCAGATGGTGGTGAGAGGGGATTTTAAGCTACACGCAAAAGACTCGTTTTTTGCAAACTTATCTAGACTGATTCAGACAGCAAAAAGGCAGACAAGCGCGTGGCTTATCTGCCTGGGTAATAAAAAAGGACAATCTTTAAAAGAGGTTTTAAAAGTGGCTTTAAAAAAGCCTTAGAAAAGATGGTTGAGTGATGTTTGAGTCAGCGCTTAATTAAAAAGCTGGCTGATAAAGCCCAGCACACCGCCAACAGCAGCGCCGGTTCCGGCACCTTGAGAGCCACCAACCACATAGCCGACGCCAGCGCCAACGCCCGCACCGACCAGTGCGCCCCCGACAATATTACTGGCGCTTGGGCCGCTGCTATAACCCTGGTAAGGATAGCCAGGTGCCTGGGGCATGGGGGGAAGATGCGGAGCCATGGGGTAACCATAACCAGGGTTAGGATAGGGAGATGGTGCGCCATAACCGGGATTGCCATAGCCATAACCAGGCTGCTGGTAAGCCGGATAGGCTTTGCGATCATGAGTAATATAAATGTCGCCGCGCTGCAGAGACCAGGCAAGTTCCTGAGTACTGACCTTGCCATCGCGATTATAGTCCGCAATCCGCTTTGAATTGTTGCGGAAAGACAGCTCGCGGCTGTCAATGCGGCCATTGTAGTTATAGTCAATGTTCTGAGCAATCATCTGGGCATGATAGGGAGTAAGCTGAGCGTACATCTTTGATTAAACCTCTTTGACCATCTCTTAATCTTCACTTAACTTTCTTATAGAAATCATAACACCAAAGCTTGCGTGGTACAATCAAAAAAATATAAATTCAACTCAAAGCCAGAGGAATCCAGCCATTCATCACTTTGAAAACCGCCACGGCCAGCTCTATTGTGAAGACGTTCCCCTCAGTGAAATAGCCTCCCAAGTTGGCACCCCATGCTATGTTTATAGTCAGGCAACCCTTGAACGCCACTATCGCGTTTTTGCTGAAGGCTTAAGCGATATTCCCCATTTAATCTGCTATGCCATGAAGGCCAATTCCAGCCAGGCCATTCTTAAACTGCTTTTAAATATGGGAGCTGGTTTTGATATTGTTTCAGGTGGCGAACTGTATCGCAGCCTGGCAGCTGGCGCTGATCCCAGCAAAATTGTGTTCTCAGGTGTTGGCAAAACCCATGCTGAAATTGCAATGGCGCTTGAAGCGAAAATCCTGATGTTTAATGTTGAGTCAGAAGCTGAACTTGAACGCATTGCTGAAGTCAGCACCTGGTTAGGCTGTCAGGCTCCTATCTCAATTCGCGTTAATCCAGATATTGATCCGCGCACCCATCCTTATATTGCGACTGGTTTAAGCGAAAGTAAGTTCGGCATTGATATTCAGACTGCCCGCAAGCTGTTTAGCCGCGCTCAAAGCATGCCTTCATTGGACGTGATTGGCGTAGATTGCCATATTGGCTCGCAGATCACCGAGCTCCAGCCCTTTTTAGATGCCTTTGAGCGAGTCCGTGAGCTCGTACTTGAGCTTAAATCAGAGGGTCTGCCAATTCGCTATTTAGACTTAGGCGGCGGCTTAGGGATTCCCTATAACGGCGAAACCCCGCCTAATCCGCGTGAATATACCCAGGCATTATCAGAGCGGGCTGCGGATCTAAACTGCACCCTCATCTTTGAACCAGGCCGTGTTTTAGTCGGCAACGCCGGTGTTTTGCTCAGCAAAGTGGAGTATCTTAAACAAACGGGCAATAAGCTTTTTGTAATTGCGGATACCGGCATGCATCATCTCATTCGCCCCGCTTTATATTCAGCCTGGCAGGGCATCCAGCCGGTTACCCCCCGTGAAGGTCAACCTGTCACCGTTGATCTGGTCGGGCCAATTTGCGAAAGCGGAGACTTTTTAGCCAAAGACCGCCTGCTAGAACCCGTAGAAGCCGGTGATCTGTTAGCAGTCATGAGTGCAGGAGCCTATGGCTTTAGCATGGCGTCTAATTACAACTCATATCCACGTCCCGCCGAAGTCTTAGTGAAAGGCAATCAGTTCAGCGTGATTCGCCAACGTGAAACGTATGAAGACCTCACTCGCCACGAGTTAACGCCTGACTGGCTGTAAAAAGACAAATGTACACAGAACAAAAGGACTGATGAAAAGGGGACGAGCAGATTTTTGTCTTTACCCAGACTGTAGGGCTGTAGTGCTTTTAGGCTCTGACGAACTGGCTTTCGCTGACAACAGGCTTTAGAATCTCATTTAAGAAGCGGCGCTCAAAGTCATAGCCGCTGATGCGGTTGTGATAAAAGTAAAGCAGGCGCATGTCCTGTACTTGAATCGTATCGCCCTGGGGATGCAGAATCTTTTTTGAGTAGAACATTTTTAGATAGTGAATGGCCTCGTCAACGATCATATCTGCAGGTTTGTTTTTAAGCGTGGTCGCCAGTCTGAGTACACCTTGAACTTCCTGCTCACTCAGAAAGCGTTTAAAACGCTCAACCACTTCAATTAAAGAACGACGTTCAATCTGAGCATCACGGGCCCCAATTCGAATCAACTGATAAAGATCCAGACCCGGATTGTTAAACATCAGATAGCGGAAGAGGACATATGAGACCAGATGGGGTGAGAGAATCACGTTATTGCTGAGATAAGTTTCAGCAACTTTACGACCCGCTTCACGTGTATATTCCTGATCGCGATTATCATCCAGCGTAATCTCGCCTTGCCAGTTTTTGACATAGCGCGTTGGATCGATCACTCGGCCCTGGTCATCATAAGACAAGCCGTCTTCATCCACACGATTGCCAAAAATATCCAGCGGCGGACAATAACGCACAAACAGGCTGGCATCGAGATTGAGCGTTTTTTTCATATAGCCAAAGGACTTCCAGAACTTAGAGGACTCATCGTCTTCGATGATATAGCGCGATTTACCCTGCTCTTGCAGATAGTCATTGATCAGGGTCTCTGCTTCTAAAACCAGATAATAGTTAAGCGTGACGGGCAGCAAATAGATATTTGGTTTTTCTTTGCCTTTGCGCAGATTGTTGATATAGGCCTCTAAACCTGTACCCATCAAACCTAACTTCAGATGCTGCTCAACCTGACCTGAGCGGCTGCGCGTGCCGCCCGGAAAAAACAGGCTGTGAAAGCCGCGCTCCAGAATCACCAGT
>CAJYHH010001133.1 GCA_913773825.1 Candidatus Sericytochromatia bacterium
AGCGCCGGCGCTTTCTTCACCGCCAAAGCCCAGGCTGCCGTCGACAAGACCGTCCACAAACCATTTAAAGCCCACTGGAACTTCCTGCAGCTGGCGACCTAATTTGGCGGCTACGCGATCAATCATAGAGCTACTGACCAGGGTTTTGCCAATGGCCGCATCCGGGCGCCAGTCTGGCCGATGGCGAAAGAGATAGTCAATCGCAACACTCAGATAATAATTTGGAGACATTAAGCCCACGCTGGGTGTGACAATGCCGTGGCGATCATGGTCTGTGTCACAGGCAAAGGCAATCTCAAACTGATCTTTTAAACCAATCAGTGAGTTCATGGCATAAGGAGATGACGGATCCATGCGAATCCGGCCATCCCAGTCAACGCTCATAAATCTAAAAGTGGAGTCAACTTCTGTGCTGATGACCTGTAGATTTAAGCCATAATGTTCAGCAATCGCACCCCAATAGTGTACGCCAGCGCCACCTAAAGGGTGAACGCCCATTTTGATGCCGCTATTGCGCAAAAATTCCATATCAATCACGTTGGCTAAATCACTGACATAATGATTGAGGTAATCATGGGTATGCGTGGTGTCAGCGCGCAGAGCCTTTTCAAACGGGATTCGTTTAACGTCTTTAAGACCCTGGGTCAAAATTTCGTTAGCGCGTGCTTCAACCCAAGCCGTCACATTCGTATCTGCCGGGCCGCCATTGGGAGGATTGTATTTAAAGCCACCGTCTTCAGGTGGATTATGGGAAGGCGTAATTACAATTCCGTCAGCTAAGCCAGTACTGCGGCCTTTGTTATAAGTCAGAATGGCGTGTGACAGTGCAGGAGTCGGGGTATAGATTTCAGCGCCTGCAATCATCACGTTGACGCCATGAGCCGCTAAGACTTCTAAAGCACTGGCAAAAGCGGGCTCTGACAAAGCATGGCTGTCGATGCCTAAAAAGAGCGGGCCATCAATGTCTTGATTATGGCGATATTCACAAATGGCCTGGGTGGTGGCCAGAATATGATCTTCGTTAAAGCTGTTGTGAAAAGAAGAACCACGATGACCTGATGTTCCAAAAGCCACACGCTGGAGCGGATCAGAGGGATCCGGCTTTTGCGTAAAATAAGCGGTGACAAGTTTGGGCAGATTGACCAGCAGGCTTGATTCTGCGATTTTACCGGCATAAGGGCTGACTTGCATAAAGGCTCTCCTGTGGACAGATATAGACTGATAAGCTACTTGATGAACCGAACAATCATCTTATAGGGCTGTTGTCTGTGTCGACAAGCCAGCCTGATAGAGAATAATCAGCCCCCTCACCCGTTTTGTCTGCCTTATCAGGCGATCTGAAACCATAATTTTTACGGAATTTTTCGCCTGGTCTCAGCGCGTTTTGACAAGTGACAGGGTAAAGTAAGCTCATGACGATTCACAGGAGGACATGATGACTGAACCAGCAAAACAGCCTGACAACACAGCAGATGAACACAAGCCTGAGCTCGACGCGCATTCTACTGAAGAAGATATTCTGGATGAAGCGCTTGATGAGTCGTTCCCGGCAAGTGATCCGATTTCGGTGACGCATGCAGTCAGAACAGCGAAAGAACACGAAGAACAACAGTCTGATCAGCACAAACCCTGATTTAGTCTGAATCTCAGCTTCATGCCCGCCTTTTATGATAAGGCGGGCATTTTAATTGCTTGATTGATTACGATCCTTGCATCTATTTGGGCTGAGACCTGCATATTATTTGCTTGGGTTGGGTATGATAAGTTTACTGAGGTGATGCTAACTGTGATGAGTCACGATGTAAACCGCCTGTGCCATGAAGCCAGGCAGGTTCTTGATACTGGACACCCAGAACGCGTAAAACTAGCGATAGGACTCTACCGACAGGCGCTTGAACAAGCGCCTGATGCCTCTGTTGAACCTTATCTGGGTCTGGCCTATTTTGCTTATAAAGCCGGACTCAAAGATCAAGCGCGGGTTTTGCTTGTAGCGGCCCGTCAGATTTCACCTTTTTCGCAGCCGATCCAGCGTTTGCTGCGCCAGTTAAACGAAGCTGTTAAGGAACCTGTTAAAGAACCTGAGCTGAGCCAGGTTGTTGAGTTTCATTTTCCTGATCTGACTTAATCTAAAATAAAGACGTCTGTTGGCGTTATCAAAAGAATTTCTCACGAGTTTTGAGGTGTATATATGGCCATTAACCGGGATCGACAGCTTACTCCGACTTTTGGACTGCCGCAGTCCAAAGCGGTTACAGGCAATTCGCCGCAAGTGGCACAAACTCAGGATCCCAGTCAGGTTGTGGCTGAAACTCCTGCAACTGATACTCAAAGGGATACTCAAGATATCGCCGTTTTGGATTCACCCCGACCCATAAGCGATGCTTTGCCAAGTCCTGTGGCTGATGCTGCCTCTGCCGTGGCCTCAGCTGAAATAAGTCCCGAAAGCGTCAGTGGCGCTGAGCTTGAGGCCTTTAACAATGGCCAGTTACCTGCAAGCGGACTCAGCCCCACTGAAAAAACAGCTCTGACCCAGCGCCTGCAGGCTTTGCCAGATCGTCTGAATCAAATGGGACAGCGCCTTGGTGAGTTAATGAATGACCGTTATCACGCTGAGGCCCGTCGCCGGGGTGAGCGCTTAGATATTCCGGCTCAGCGCCAGCAACTCAGCACTGAATTAGCGAGTCAGCGCACTGAGCTACAGGCTCAATTACAAGGGCTGGATCCCACAGCTGATGCTGCATTGGCAACAGACATCCGCAATAGCCTGACGCAGATTGATCAGATGCAGGGCTTAATCGATCAGGCCGGAACATTAGACCAGGCCCGCCGTAGCTTACTTGATGCGGATTATGGGATGGGCCGTAACGGTCGTGCCTTACCTGATGCGACGCTGAGGCCTGAAATCGAAGGTCGTTTAAACAGGGTTGAGCAGGAAGCTGCACGCTATGAAGAACTGCTGGCGCAGTCCAGTTTGCCCGAATCAGCTGTCGGTGCCTTGCGTGAACCTGCAGCGCTGGTTCGGCGCGATGCCCGCCAATTTAGAGAGTTTATTTTTGACTCAAATCCCGATACCCTTCGCTTAATGGACCAGTTGGGTCGCAATGGCCGCACCTTGAGCTCACGTTTTCAGAACTATCATGGCTATATTGACAAACGCATTGAAGGCAATCGGGCTGGGCGTGCCCA
>CAJYHH010001134.1 GCA_913773825.1 Candidatus Sericytochromatia bacterium
GATCACTGGCAGGGAAGGCATCCGGGTCACTTAAGACGCGCAGGCAGATATTTTCAGCGGTCCAGGGTCCAATGCCAGGCAGCTTAAGCAATTGTTTGCGAAAAAGTCCAGGGTCTTGGCCTGTTGCGAAAGAGACCTCACCACTTGCCACCTGTTGAGCAAAATTTTGCAGACAACGACGGCGTGCAGCAGTGGTTCTGAGCTCAAGTTCGCCGGCATTGGCTAAAGTCTGAGCATCAGGAAAACAGCGAATAGCAACGCCTGTCAACGGGTGTTGGCCTGTTATGCCATAACGTTCAACCAGCTCTGCGGTCAGAGAACGGGCCTGGGCCATTGAGACCAGCTGGCCTAGAATAATACAAACGGCTGTTTCAAAGCCATCCCAACAACCCGGCAGTCGTAGTCCCGGCACCAGCATCGCAGCCAATAAAGCTGAGGGTGACAGTCCCGCTTTGACCTGTTCGGGATTGATATCCAAATCAAACTGACGACGCAAACGAGTCATCACCTCAGGCTGTAAATCCTGACGACAGCTGAGTTCTAAGTTGAGCTGGGGTCGTTGAGCGTCCGGTCGAATCCGTAACCAGCCCATTTGATTGTCGAGCCAAAAAAGGCGCTCATAAGTCTGTGAATCTACCGTCTCAACCCCTTTAATCGCGTGACGTTCAAAAAAATCAATAATCCCCGCCCAGTCATAAGGTGGCTGATAAGGCAATGATAAATGAATCGGTTTGCTTCGCTTGGGCACCGTAAATTCCCCCTGCTTAGAGCTTAGCCAATTGTCAGAATCGGCGGCAACGCGTTCAGCTCACTTGATTTAAAAACTATTGTCGAGCAATGTGCGGGCTTTGTCTGGCGGCAGAGCCTGAAGAATATAGCGCTTCAGTTCAGTTTGGATTAATTGCTGCTCGATTTCAGTCAGCGGAGCCGGAACCTGATAAGGCCTGAGCCATCTTTGCAGCGGAGCCTGAACAGCCAAAAACGGCAGCGGCTGCGTTTCAATCACCATCCCACTGGCCCTGACGCTTAAACTGCTGACCTGATGCAGGTCAAACACGCGACGGCGGCGCGACAACCAGCCCTCTGTCTGATAAGTCAGCAAGATGCCCTCAAGTTTAAACGTCTGAAGCCGTAGCGGCGCTTCGGCCTGTCGTAAGACGCGCCAGAGTATAAACAGCCGGCAGAGCCAATCAAAGCCCGCCACTATTTGACGGGTGATTCCACTCAATTGATCGTTTGCGACCCCATCCAGCAGATAATAAAACTGATCGATCCAAAATAGCAGAATAAACAAAGCGAGCCAGCAGCTCCAGACAATCCCAATGGCAAAAGCCAGGCTCACCAGCAAACGCTTTAAAATCGGCATCTGCAGCAGACTGCTGATACGAGACGGGTAAATCTGAATGATAAGCTGCCCGCCAGCGTCACTAAACTGACGAATCAACAGATGGGTACCGGGCGCAGGACGATGACTATGTGATTGTCCCGATTTAAGGCGGTTTAAAGCCTGTTGGGCGTTGTAAAAACGCTGTTTGGGATCTGGTTCGACCAGTTGTTGCAGCCAGTTTTGAAATTCAGCTGAAACATTTAACAAACCCTGACTCTGTAAGCTCTGAAAATCCAGGTGTAAATCCTGACGGGGCAACACTTGAGGGGCTTGGCGCGTTAATAGCTCAAGCGCCGTCATGCCCAAGGCATAAAGATCGCTTGAAGCTAAAGGGGGCTGGCCCAGTGCTTGTTCTGGGGCCATATAGCCAAAGGTGCCTACTGCTGTTTGAGACGGATCAGGGTGATAACTGCGGGCCGCGCCAAAGTCGAGCAGATACAGCTGCTGATGATCGTCCAGCATTAGATTGTCAGGTTTAATATCCCGATGAATCATCGGCGTAGGCTGGGACTGCAAATAAATCAGAATCTCAAGCGCTTGAATCAATAAATCACGCGCGCTTGCCTCGTCTAAAAGCCAGCCTGTATTTAAGCGCTGACGCAAGGTCTGGCCCTGAATCAACTCTAAAACCAAAACTGAAAAACGCTTCTGTTCTGGCTGTGACTGCTCCAACTCAAAATGGTCAACAAGTTTCGGAATCCGTGGATGATTGAGCCCAGCTAAAATCTTTAACTCACGTTCAAACAGCTCATAACTCTGCCAATCCTGCAGTTGAGCAATATTCAGGCATTTTAAGATGACCTGCTGCTGGGTTTTGAGATCTAAAGCCTGATAAGTCAGGGTGCTATTGCGCTGTTGAAGCAGCTGAATAATCTGATAACGCCCTTGTAGAATCTCTTCTGACCAGGGACTCATACGCGAAGCCCTGGCAAAAATTTCTGAAATTGTTCACGGGATAAATTGCGGCGTAAATAGTCCCGCAAGATATTTTTAAGCATCTGGCTTTCGTCTCCAGAAAGCGCTACGGTGATCTGCTTCCCTTTTAATAAACCGGTCTGAATCCGCAGCATGCGCTGTAAAAGCTGAATCCCACTGCCTTGCTCTAAATCTATTTGCCAATACATTTTTTTGCCTGACAAACTCTGACAGCTCATCTGGCTGCTTAACAAACAGAGCTTAAAGGGCCTAAACCACAGCCGATAAAACTGGATTGCAAAGCCAAAATAGATCAGCAGCGCAACCGGTAAAATCGGCAGCCATTCAATTAACACTTGTCCTTTGAGCAGATTGCTAAGGAGATCAAAGCGAGGCGAGATCCATCCCATTTCAAATAAGACCAGTAAGACAGGCAGGCTAAACGAAAAAGCAAAGCAGACAGGCAAAATCAGCAGCAGCAATAAATAAAGCAGATTGCGACGCCCAACCTGGATCTCAAGGCATTCGGGCTGATTGATTAAAACCTTAAGTCGAGAGCCCGCAGGGGGAGTGATTGGGGCCGTGGTTTGTTCAGGCTGCACTTTTAGGGAGTTTAGCGCTTCTAAAGCCTGAACAGCTGTTTTAAAACGCAGACTGAGTTCGGGTGCAATTAAGTCCTGAAGCCAGTTTGCAAAAGCTCTTGAAAGCTTTAAATCTTTGGGCAATTGAATCCTCAAACCCTCACGAGGCAAGGCTTCTGCACCCAGACCACTCAGAGCCACGTATAAAGTCACGCCGAGCGCATACAAATCACTGGCAGGGCCAGCCTGGCCCGTCAGCTGTTCAGGCGCTAAATAGCCAAACGTCCCAACCACCGTATGTTGAGTGGCGCTAATGTCTTTAACCGCGCCAAAGTCAATTAAAGAGACCTGTTTATCCCGTTCAGCCGTTTCAGACTTAAGCAGCAAATTGTCAGGTTTAATATCGCGATGAATAATCGCAGGGCTAAAACTCTGAAGATAAACCAGAATCTCAAGTACTTGCTGGGCTAAGGACTTAGCCTGGGATTCAGTTAAAGGGCCATGTTGCTCAAGCTGCTGAGACAAACTCTGCCCCTTAATTTCAGACAGCACAATAAACTGGCGGGGTGGATCTGAAGTCTGAAACTGATCCAGCACTTGGGGAATCCGGGGATGATTCAGATTTTGCAGCACCTGAACTTCGCGCTCAAACAGTCTAAGCGCGTCCCAATCTGGCATCGTACCCAGATCAAGAATTTTGACAATCACCCCTTGCTGTGTCTGAACGTCTTCTGCCAGCCAGGTAGCTTTACCCGCTTGCTGCTGTAAGGGGTGAATCAGTTTGTAATGCTCATGGAGCAAAGACTCACTTACAAACTCTTTCATGCCAGCAGTATAACAGGCCTCTGCTTCGATTCATAAGCTAAGCTTAGCTCAGCAAAATCCACTAAGCGCTGTCTCAATACGGTTAATAAGGATTAGACTATGAATAAGCTCGAGCCAAAAGGGATACTCCCCAAAATGAACAAAAATATTTTCTTTGCCCATAGCGGCGGAGCGCAGAGTCATCCAGGTGAAGGCAGCTATGATCTGGTGGAATGGCTGCGTTACAATCTGCCGGACTATCAGATTCATTTTCCTTTCATTGCTGATCCAGAAGCGCCAAGTTGGGCAATGTGGCAAGACCTGTTTCAGCAAGCGCTTGAACCGTTAAAGTCAGAAACACTGCTGATCGGGCACTCTTTGGGCGGTTCAATGTTACTTAAATATCTTTCTGAGCAGCCCAATGTTTTGCAAAATACGCCGATCAAAGCCTTAATTTTGATTTCAACGCCGGTCTGGGGCAACTCAGACTGGAAGGTCGCTGATTTGCCCTAAAGCCTGATTATGTAAAAGCGCTGCCTAAGCTAGAGGAGATTCATCTCTTTCATGCTCAGGCAGATTCAGTTGTGCCCTTTAAACATGCTGAGATTTATCAGCAACAGCTGCCAGATGCTGTTTTACACCCACAAACAGGTGATAATCATGTCTTTAGCCAGGGCCTGCCAGAGTTAATCACGCTGATTCGTCAGCTCGAACAGCCAGACAGCCCATGAAGCTTCAGGGACACTGCCACTGTGGCCAGTTATCTTTTGAACTGAGACTTCTTTATGATGCACCCATCATCCTGGCACGGGCTTGTGACTGCTCATTTTGCACCCGCCATGGCTGCGCCTGGACATCCCTGCCCGACTCAGACCTGCTGATTTATGAACATCCCGCTCAGGTCTCACGATATCGCTTTGAGACCAGCACAGCTGATTTTCATATTTGTCGCAGCTGTGGCTGTGTCCCGCTTGTAAGCAGCCTGATTGGCGAGCAGGAGTATGCTGTTGTAAACGCAAAGATGTTTAGCAATGTAGATCCAGCAAACATTCAGATGAGCCCTGTTCAGATCACAGATGAAAGTGAAGCTGAACGGCTCAGACGCCGCCAGCGTAACTGGATTGCGACCGTCCGCTATGCAACTGAGGATCAGGCAAAAACCGGCTAAGCAAGCTGGTTGAGATGCTTCATGGTCTCTTTTTTAGATGCCTATTTTTTAGAGGTCTCATTTTTAGAGACAACTTGCCAAAAGAGCAGCCTATAACAAGTGCCTGCGCACCGCTTGTGCTGAGCCTGTCAAAAGATGTTGCCCCCCTAAGGAATCACCATAATGGCGCCCATCATGCTGTTATGGGAACTGCAGGTAAAGCCAAAAATACCGGGCGTAGCAAAATTAACCGGTGTACGCTCCTGGCCAATCACACCCGCGTCAACTATCTGATTAAAAACTTCGCCAAAGGGGTTGGGAAAATCTCCGTTCTGGCCCTTAAGCGGATGGGTTGTAAAATTACCGCGGAAGGTCACGGACTGGCCGACTTTGATGCGCATACAGCGCTTTGAGTCCGTGGCAACTGCCTCATCCCAGATAATCTCGCGGTCAGCGTTTTCTGCCGTCTGGTCAACAAAATTAACACATTCATTGACGGGCGATTGACTCACAGGCGGATTTGTAGAGGGCTGGGGATTGGCGATATTTTCAGTCGCACAAGCCGTCAGGGCACTGATCAGACTCAGACTGAGAAGAGAACGCAGAAATAATTTAGACATAAACATTTCTCCTCTGGCATTGGCTTAGATGATTTAGTCTAAATCTTTTTGTTAATTCCTGTCACGCCTTTGTACAGAAGCTTTCGCTGCAATGCTTGATCTGGCCTTGTTTTTCGCGTTCGGCCCCAAACAGGTTTAAAGCCAGAATGGTATCCTGTAGCCCATGGAGGCTTTTATGCTAAAGTCTGAATCAATTCATTTGCTTGCTCCGCTTAAGCTGGTTTATCAAGAAAACCGCCAACAAGCAGCGGCAAAAGGCAGCGTGTTGTTTTATCACGGTCTGGGTTCGAGTAAAGATCAGCAGGACAAAGAGCTGTATAGCCTGGCTGAACGGGGCTTTTTAGCGATTGGGGTTGATAATATCGGCCATGGCGCCAGACGTTACCCTGACTTTGATCAGCGTTTTTCAGGCCAGAATCCCGATTTTGGCAAAGAGCTGATTGGCGCGGTTGCAGCGACGGCTCAAGAAACACCCCGCTTAGTCAACGGCTTAATAGCAGCTGGCATCAGCCGTTCA
>CAJYHH010001135.1 GCA_913773825.1 Candidatus Sericytochromatia bacterium
ATCGATAATCTGGCAGAAGCGCGTAAAGTCTTAGTTGAAGAGCTTGGCGGCACCCTGCAGACCATTGCTAAAGACGTTAAATTACAGCTGGAGTTTAATCCGGCCAAAGTCTCAAGTTATCGCTTGATTGGTTATGAAAATCGCCTCTTAGCCGCTGAAGACTTTGACAATGACGCCAAAGATGCCGGTGAACTGGGAGCAGGCACAACGGTTACCGCCCTGTATGAGCTGGTACCCGCTAAAGCGGGTGCACAAGGCCATGATTTACGTTACCAACAGCAAACGGTTAAACCCGAAGCCCTGAACAGTAATGAAATGTTAAGCGTCAAGCTGCGCTATAAGCCCCCAACCTCTGATACCAGCAAACTTTTGTCGCAGACCGTTAATGATCAGGCACTCAGCTGGAGTTCAGTGCCGGCTGATTTCCGCTTTGCGGCCTCTGTTGCGAACTTTGGGATGCAGCTGCGCCAATCTGAACACAAAGGTAAATGGCAGCTTGAAGATGCAATTGCCCAGGCCAGCCAGGGCTTAGGTGAAGACAAAGAAGGGTATCGCAAGTCTTTTGTCAGTCTTGCTAAACAGACTCAGCAATTGATGAAGACGGCTAAGAAGGACGAGTAGATGAATACACGAATACACGAAGAACAAATGGACTGAGAATAAATCGAATAAGATTTTAAGTCTTCGCTAGCGTTTTAAAGGACTAAATACAAAAACTGTATTTAGTCCTTTTGTGTGTAGGGTTATTTGTCGAGTTCGACTCGGCAGGCTAGCGTGACGCCAGCTGCGCGCAGACGGGCGATTAGGGGTTCGCCTAAGCCAGTTGCAGGCGTCAGGACACCGCCAGAAAAAGCTGGGGGCAGGGCTTCACGTTCGTGAATCAGGGTTAAAGCTGATTCACTCAGTAGTTTGACCGTGACTCGATTGCCAGGGTCACCCTGGGAATAAAAATGGCCTTTGACTAAATGACCTGATTTACTACGGGCATAAAACCAGCAGCTTAGTGAAGAGTTAGTCATCACTTCTTCAGATGGGCCTTCACCAGGTTTGGGGCCATGTGTTTTTAAAAGATTGATCACCGCAGGCTGTTTCATCACTTCTTCCATCAGTAAACCCATGCCTGTAATGGTCAGACTGGTGGTGGGGATCAGTTCATCTACCCACAGGGCTTCCTGATAGCTAAAGTCAGAGCCATATGATTGGCCTGCGTGTCGGTACAAAGCCTCGCTGCGGCGCACGACGCGGGTATTGACGGGGGCCATAAAAAATGGTGCCGTCCAGGTCCAGAATTCTTTGTCCCAGCGCAGGCCCTTTTGATCTTTGGGCAAACTGCGGATTTGTTCTTCTCCCGGATTGAGCAGATAGGGCTTCTCAAGCTGATCCATCTGGCCTGATTCCATCATATTGATAATCGAGGCAAGTGTCCCGCCGTTTAATCCACCACCACGCAAATTAAATAAGCCTTGAACTGGCCCAAGGTCTTCATCGAGCTGTTCCTGGGCTTCACGCGCCATTAAAAAGCTGGTCATATCTGATGGAATCGAATCAACGCCACAAAAATTGATAATCCTGACCCCTTTGCGCTCTGCGCGGGCGTGGTAAGTATCGATCAAGTGGCGCACCCAGTGAGTTTCACCCGTAATATCGACATAGTCAGTGCCAGCTTCTACACAGGCTTTGACTAAAGGCTCGCCGTATTTGGCATAGGGGCCAACAGTGGTCTGAACCACGCGGGTACGATGGGCAAGTTCCCGTAGAGCAGTGATATCAGAGCTATCAGCGACAACAAGAGGCAGATCTTCAAAGCCTTCACCGAGTTGATTGCGAACATGTTCCAGTTTGTCGCGGCTGCGCCCTGCAATCGCCCAGTTAACCTGATCACGGGGGACATTTTGGGCATAATAAAGGGCAGCTTGTTTGCCCGTAAAGCCAGTTGCGCCATATAGCACCACATCAAATTCGCGCTCAGATGACATCCTGACCTCCGCTATCATTTCACTTAAGCTAAAAAACTCAGAGGCTTATTGTACCCTGAGTTTTAGATGGGCTCAAAGGTTTGTGAGAGTTCGCTGTAGACAAAAAACATCACCGGACCAAACTTAAGTCTGATCTGGTGACGGTTCTAAGTTGTCTAAATCAGTTGGCTAGACTTACTGGTTAAAAATAGCCTTTAGCCGATGAGATGCAGCTTTCAGCTCTGGTTTATCAGCTGGGCTGCCCGGCTGATTAATTAACCACCAGACCCGTGATGACGTGTGCTGGATCTTAAGACCTGGGTTTGCAGTATCAAGTGCGCCATAAACCGCTTCAAGATCTGACTTTAGTTGAGCCAAAGTGTTTAATTCTGAGGGTTGATGGGCAAAGATTTTGGCAATTTGGGACCAATCCTGGTTGAGATCTGATGAGGCCAACATTACTTGCTCTGCACTTTGCAGATTGGGTTTGAGTTGTAGCATCAGTTTGTTCACCTCATATTGCCTGATGTTTCTGCGACTTAAGCTGCTGTACGTCAACCAGCGAAACTCACTTTTACTCGTGATGGATTTGAGAGTTGCAAGCGCTTTGGCGGTTTGACCATCAGCCAGATAAGCCCGAGTAAGCCAGATTTTTTGATCTTCCTCAGTATAGTCCCAGTGGGGTTTCCACTGTGCCTGGAGCTCAGCGATAGCCTGCTTAGGCTGCTTGTTGTTTAGCAGCCAGATTGCTTTTAGCACAGGTTCATTAATTTGATCAGGCTGTCCTAGACAAGCTGCAAGTTGGTTATCCAGTTCGATCATTTCACTCGAATCCTGCTGCTTATTTATAAACGGTCTGACCTTAGGGATGTCAGCACACTTGCCCTGTTGATAATAAGCGTAATGGCTCAAGCGGTACTTAATCAGACGTTGATGATCAAGGCTTCCCGTTTTTAGGGCCTGGATATAGTGTTGAAAAGCTGTTTGCTGATCTCCAAGCGAAGCCGCTCTTTCACCGGCGAAGAACAGGGCTTGAGCTTTCTGATCTGGCTGGGTCATCAACTTGGAATAAGTATTGATTGCGCCATGATAATCAAACGTGTTCCATTGCAGCTCTGCTAGCTGAAAGAGCAGTTTGGGATCTTGGCTAAGGCTAATCGCGTGCTTAAGCAGGCTTTGAGCCTGAAGATAATCTGTCTGGCTTTGAGCTTTGAAGGACTCAAGCTTAAGCTTTTCGACGGGATTCCCCTTTTCTCCAGCTTTGAGCCAGAAGTCAGCCCGCAGAACGCCACTGTGTAGCTCTTCGTTGTCATAAGCCAGGCTGTAATAATCATCTGACAGAAACTGTGGCGACCAATTATAGGTTTCTTCTTCAATTAAAAAGCGTGCCATGGCTAAAGCAGCATCTGGGTCATGAGGAGTCAAAATCAGCCTGCGCATAATCTCAGCTCCTTTTTGACCAAAATCTATTTCACGCCAGTTGTAGTCATAGCTATCGCCATAGATAGGCCAATTTGTGCGCTCAAGATAAATAGTGCTGAGGCTTTCTAAACCTAGATGCAAACGCTGGTTAGGTGTATTCGCCAGATCTTCGCTAGCAATCATCTGGCGGGTCAGGGGCACTGAGAGCATTCCTGCCCAGCCAATTGTCAGCAATAAACTTGCTGGAAGCACATACTGCTTGAGATGGCGCTGGAGGGCAATCATAGGTGATTGAGCTGGCTCCCAATGTTGGGTAAAACCCTTAATATCCCAAACTCTAAAACCTGCAACAATCGCCCAGAGTGCAAATACGGGCCAGGAATGAGCAGATAGCAGGGTAATAAAGGCGATTAATAAAGCCGGAGAAACGGTTGCGCTTAAGCCTAAAAACAAAACAAACAGGCTTAAAGTTAATTCTCCACCTAGCCATAAAAAGCCAAGTAAGGCAGTTAATGCCTGGATATTAAGATGGAGTTCTGGAAACAGAAACCAACTGCTTAGCAGAGCTGCTGTAAATAGCACTGCCAAACATAGGCCTTGCATCAGCCAGTTACTTAAATAAGCATAAATGGGTGAAATAGGGCGAGTTGCCAAAAACTCCCAGCGTCGGCTTAATAAAAAACGGGGATTAATCGCAAGCAGGACAGTTGCGCTCAGCAAAAGCAACCCTATAAAGCCAATTTCAATCAGCTGATGAGCGCGACCGCTAAAG
>CAJYHH010001136.1 GCA_913773825.1 Candidatus Sericytochromatia bacterium
GCCACCAAAGCCCATACTATTGCTGAGTGCGGCTTCAAGCTTAACTTGACGGGCCGTACCCGGTACATAGTCCAGATCACAGGCTGGATCAGCTGTCACCAGATTACGGGTGGGATGGATCTGTTGGCTATATAAGCTCATGACGGTTGCAACCGCTTCAATCCCGCCAGCTGCACCCAATAAATGGCCGGTCATGGATTTGGTTGAGTTAATCGCTAAGTGCTCAGCATGTTTGCCAAATAAGGCGCGAATGGCGCGGGTTTCGGTCACGTCATTCAGTGGGGTTGAGGTCCCATGAGCATTAATATAGCCAATTTGTTCGGGAGAGAGCTCAGCGTCTTTAAGCGTGCGGCGCATGGCTTCTGCTAAGCCTTCGCCTTCGGGGGTGGGAGCGGTGATATGGTAAGCGTCATTAGTCATGCCATAACCGACAATCTCAGCTAAAATCTTTGCGCCGCGCTCATGGGCGGAAGCGAGAGTTTCTAAAATCAGAATGCCGGCCCCTTCACCCATTACAAAGCCGTCACGGTCCTGATCAAAGGGGCGACTGGCGGTTTCAGGATCATCGTTGCGCGTTGACATGGTGCGAGCTGAATTAAATCCGGCTAAGCTTAAGGGCGTAATTGCCGCTTCAGTGCCGCCTGCAATCATGATTCGGGCTTCACCGCGCTGCAGAATTCTAAATGCATCCCCTATGGCATGGGCGGCAGACGCACAAGCCGTGACCGGGCAGGTATTGGGCCCACGTGCGCCCGTATGAATGGCGACCTGGCCAGCGGCAATATTCGGAATAAACATCGGGATCAGCAGCGGCGAGACTCTTTTTGCGCCTTTGTTTTGCAGCACTTTATGCTGATCTTCGATGACGTCAATGCCGCCAATCCCACAGCCGATTGTGACGCCGACTTCATAAGCGTCAAGTTCAGAAATCTGGACACCCGCCTGATCTAAAGCTTCAAAAGCCGCAGCTACCGCAAACTGAGTAAATCGGGCCATTCGTCGGGCTTCTTTATACTCAATCCGATCAGGGACTTTAAATCCGCTAATCTGACCGGCAATTCGGGTGTCAAATCCCTCTGTGTCAAAGCCTTCAACGGCAACAATGCCGTTGCGTCCGGCTAATAAGCTGGCCCAAAAACTGTCTGCATCCAGGCCAATCGGCGAAATCACGCCGAGGCCTGTTACCACCACGCGTTGTTTCATTAGGGCAGATGCTGCTCGATATAGACCAGAGCATCACCCACTGTGCGGATTTGTTCTGCCTGGTCATCGGGAATATCAAGGTCAAAGGCTTCTTCAAGCGACATAATCAGTTCTACAGTACCAAGCGAGTCAGCACCTAGATCGTTAATAAAATGAGCGTCGGGTGTCACCTGTGAGGGCTTTACGCCCAGGTGCTCAACGACAATTTCCTGAATTCGGCTCATGATGTCTGTCTTCTGCATGCAAGCTGTCCTCTGATTTCTGGGTTCTCACGGTTACGTCATGACCAGTCCCCCGTCGACGTTGAGCGTCTGCCCCGTGAGATACCGGCAACGTTCCGATGAAAGGAATAATACCACTTCTGCCACTTCGGAGCATTCCCCGAAACGTCCTTGGGGGATTTTTTTTAGTACTTCGCTGCGGACATTTTCGCTTAAAGCTTCAGTCATATCTGTTGTAATATAGCCTGGCGCGACAGCATTCACCGCAATCCCGCGTGAGGCCAGTTCTAAAGCCAGAGATTTAGTCAAACCCAAGACTCCTGCTTTAGCTGCGGCATAATTACTCTGGCCCGCATGACCCGTCAGGCCAACTACAGAAGAGATATTCACGATTCTGCCGCTTTTTTGTTTGAGCATGATTTTACTGGCGCTGCGGCAGCAATAAAACAAGCTGTTGAGATTGACTTCCAATACCCGGCTCCAGTCTTCAGGCTTCA
>CAJYHH010001137.1 GCA_913773825.1 Candidatus Sericytochromatia bacterium
CGCTCTTCCGATCTCACGCGCCGAAGGCGCTAAAGACTCACGCAGCAAACGGGCGGCTAAAGCGCCGATTGAAGCGCAGCCTTCGTTAATCCCGGTTTCGGTTCTGACGCGCTTACCTGCCGTAATCGCATAGCGCAGCAGCTGGTTTAGCACCGGGCCAGAAGCATGTGCGTTCTGGGCAGCTTCAAGTGAATCTTTGACCTGACGCAGAATTTCATTTTCGCCTAAAACCATCGAGTCGAGCCCAGAGGCGACTTCAAAGAGATGCGTAGCGGCAAATTTGTTATAGAAGGTATAAGCCAGCTCATCAAATTCCTGTGAACTGAGACCGGATTCTGCGCAGAAAGCGCGTACAAGCGCCTCGCGAGCCTCGGTCGGCTGGGTGACAATGGCATAAGCTTCAGTTCGGTTACAGGTTGAGAGCAGGACAAGTTCCTGAATCTGGGGGCAAGCGCTCAGCTGGGTGAGCAAACGCTGACGGGCGGGCGTGTCAAAGGAAAGGGGTTCACGCGCGGCCAGACCTGCACTTTTGTAGTTGACTCCTACCAGTAGAAGTTGCACGATGCTGCCTCTTAATTAATATCTTAATCCACTTGAGTGAATGAATCTTAAAGGGGAGTTAAGCTTCACTCGTTGACAGAATTATTCTAGCACATAGCTTAACACTTCCCTCAGAGGATATTACTTGATCCTGATCAAGCCGGGATGCGATCTATGTACACCTTTTGCTTGAGCTCTGGAAACGTTTTGTAGACACTGTCTTGATCCTGTCCCATTCTGTAAAACATTCTTAAGAATTTCTCAGATCTTAAATGTTTTTTAAGCAAGTTTTATTTAAGACATAACGATATAGATCACACAGAGCTTCTGCCGACCCGTCCAGAAGTTAAACAGGGATTAACCCAAACAGGGATTAAAAGGGTAGCCGTCATGGAACTTACTATCAACGGACGACAGATACCAGTCCAAGGGATTCGCCCCCTTCGGCCCGGTATCACAATTGAACAGGCTGTTCAAAAAACCAAGAACAATGGTCTTGATGAGATCTACTTCACGTCCAATGGCCGCAACTATGTTGCTTATGGAGATTCCCTGTCCATGAGCGATCTTAAGCGCAACAAAATCCCTGCTATCTCTTTTAACAGTCTCGAGGCTGATGTTATCGCCTATGACGACGAAGCCAACAGCGTTTGGGAAGGCATGCGTAAAGGTGCCGTTGAAGAAATCAAAACCGGCATGAACGCCGTTCGCACCGCCATTAGCAACCTGATCACTACTGTTCAGCCCGCCGTTGCGGTCGCTGGCGGTGTCGGTATCGCTGGCGTCGGCATTTATCAGGTTTGGCGCGCCAGTCAGACTGCAGGTGCAGTCGGCGCCTCTTTAACTGCCAGCAGCGCCAGTGGCGTTGGCTCTTGGATCGGTGAAGCCCTGCGCGGTTCTGTTATCGGCGGCTTAAAAGTGGCTGCTATTTCTGGTGCTGCAGGTCTTGGCATCATGGGCGCCTATGGTGCTGTTAAAGGTGCTCTTGAAGCCCGCACAGGCAATCAGGACCTCAGCAGCATTGCCAGTGTTACCGAAGAAGGCAGCGCCCCCAGCAATGGCGGTCCCGCTCTAAGCTGGGCTCAGCTTTATCCCAATGGCGCTCCGGTTAGCTCATCTGTTCCGAGCGAAAGCACGTATACCCCGCCTAGCGCACCCGGCTACGGCAACCCCACCTACGGCGTGCCTTCATACGGTTCACCGATTTTCTTCCAGCAGCCCCGTGCTCAGCAAGCTCCCGCTCAGCCTGCAGCAACCGGCCTGATGAGCCCGCAACAACTGCGTGGCTTAGCCACCACGGCCCGCTAAACCACAGTTTTTAACAACCCTTTTTAATCCCTTTCAGCCCTCGCCTTGAGCGGGGGTTTTTTAATGGACTGGCAGCTCGTTTTTATAAGCTTCAACACTTAAACCCCACCTTCCCAAAGGGCAGATCCCGTACGGGCATCCGTTTAAGGTGCCCGCTCTTGTATGCCCACTCTTCTGCAAAAAAGAGTCGTGAATTTTGGCTGTTGGGGGGCGTTAAGAGAAAAGGGTATTGGGTTTTTCCGGGCTAACAGCCACTAGCGGCGCGTCCTCGCGCCTTCTCTACCAGTCGAACTGTTTAACAACCTTAAAGCCGCCCGAAGCGCCGTTGGCTTTGTTATAGTCAACATTTAACTGCCCCTGAAAGCCGCCGCCAAAGTCTTTTGAGATACCAGCGCTGACGCCAGCATTGGTCGGAGCCCCGTTCGTAAATTGAGCATAAGGCCGGACATAAGAGTCAAGTGAGGCTGAATGAACAAAGTTGCGCTGATAGCCAAGCTGGGTATTCAGCTGAGAAGTGGCGTAGGTGTAGCGATTATCGAGGGTCACGGAGTGACTGCGATAGCCATAGCGTAAATTGAGCTCGGTATTGTCATGATGGACTTTGCCATTGCGAAGGGTTGTATCATCCAGCTGATGACGAATGGAAGCATCATAAGTATGATCGCGGAAATTCCCGCTGGCGCCTAAACCAACGCGACGTACGCCCAAATCCATTTTGCCGTTTTTAAGATGGATTTCGGGGCTAATCTCACCTTTGACGCTTAAAAACTCAGTATCAACTAAATCAAAGCGCTGATTAAAGTCAACGGCCAGATCTTTATCCGGATTTGCCAGTGAATAAGCATAAGCACCACCTGCCGCTGCGGCAACAATGCTACCGGTCAACAAAGGATTATCTTTAGCCCAGGCTTTGGCCTGATCCCCTTTACGGGCAATATAGCGTTCAGTCGCATCCGATTCTGGCCGTTCAAGCACCAGCTTGCCTTCGCGATCCTGAGCTAAACCCACCCGTAAATCAAAGTCACCGGAATTATAGCCTAAGCGCAGGCGTTTGCTGGCATCGTTATGCTCGCTGGTAAAGTCCCGGCTAAAGTTATAGTCCTGACCAGAAAAACCAAGGCTAAAAATTCGGCCACCATGCCGATAATCAATCTGGGTATCGTGCCCGGCAAGCCCGTTTTGATTAAACTGCATACCCTGACTGACCTGCAGCTTATAGTCGTACTGCTTCAGCGTGCGCAGCACATTGTCATAAACTTTTTGGCGTGAACTCAGCGTATTACCTGGAACACCCTGAACCTGACTGCTGGGATAACGTCGAAAGCCAGGTAAGTCTTGAAGGGTATCAGCCAGACTGGCTAAGTCTTGATCGCGGCCTTCATACTGCTGCTGAAAACTTTCAGGATAACGTGCGATTTCATGCAGGATATTGAGGTTCTGGCGATGAGCGGGATGATTTAAACGACTGACCAACGTATCAAAATCTCGCACACCGGCAGCAGAATAAGCATCATCAGGGCCAAAGAAGCGAGTAAATTGCGCGCGAGCAGCGCGGGCAGGATCTGAGTCAAGCTGCTGACGCGCATAGTCACGTTCATTAGAGGTCAAGTGCTCAGAAGAGAGCAAAGCATCTGTCATCCTGGGGCTCAGGCGCAGCAGCGCGACAGTCTGATTGTTGCTCATTGCCTCACGCAGGATTTCTATGGCTTTAAGCTCAGGGGATCGCACCGCATCTGAAATCCCCCGCAGACGATACTGACTTTCTTTGACCTGATCATTTTCAACTGAAAAACGTCGGTCTGATGATTCATTGCCATCAAGATCAGAATCAATCAAAAACTCCACAATGGGAGCTTCACGAGTGGCCTCTTTAACTTGATTTTTGAGTTGCTCTTCAATGCTTTTGCTCTTAACGTCAAGCTGATTGGGCATCAGGTAAGAGCGCTCACCTGTCAGAGAATGAAGCTCTGGTTCAAGCGCTGGCTGATCCTGGACCTCAAACTGATCCCCTTTTTTGACAATGCGCTCATTGCCCTTGCGCTCTAAGGCGAAGCTGCGGGCATCTTCAAGATAGCGAAACTGGCGGGGGCCAGCGTTGAGGGGATCCATAAACACAATTGTAGCCTCACAACTGACTTTTCTTGCTGGCTGATTGATCTAAAATAACGCAGCGCGTAGAATAAAGAATTATCCTGTTTGACGATTGGATGTTGCTGCTCATGGCTACCGCTGCTCAGAAGTCTCCCTTACCCTGGCATACGCGTGAAGAAATTGCCAATATCACCCTGCATAGTTTTGGTCTTATTCTGGGCTTAATCGGTGCTTGCGTGTTGATTTCCGTCGCCACCCTGAGTGGCTCACTGGACCGAATTATTAGCAGCAGCATTTATAGTGTTACGATCCTGATGGTCTATCTGGCATCTGTGTTGTTTCATACCTCTTTGGCGATGGAATCCCGCTGGCAAAGAGCTTTTGAAGTTGTTGACCATTGCGCAATCTTTCTGCTGATTGCCGGAACTTACACCCCTTTTTTAATGGTTACACTCAAAGGCCAGCAACTGGGCTGGGGGATGCTGGCTACCATCTGGTCTTTGGCAATAGGCGGCATTCTGTATAAGATTTTCTTCTTCTATCGTTCTGATCTACTTTCAACCCTGGCCTATATTGCCATGGGCTGGCTAAGTATGCTGATGGCCAAACCGCTACTTAGCCTGATTGGCTGGGGCGGGCTCGGCGGACTGGCAATCGGTGGTTTGTTCTACACAATTGGCGCTATTTTTTATCTGCGTGATCACACCTTTCGATTTGCTCACGCCGTCTGGCATATCTTTGTGATTGCCGGTAGCCTTTGCCACTACGCAACGATTTATTGGTTTGTCATTAAATAGCGTTTAGCTCCAGATCTCTTAATCTCTTAATCTCTTAACCCCTCAGATTATTGCTTTTTAAAGATAATCTGAGGGCTGAGGCTTTTTTGACATTTTTGACAGATTTACGCTATTTTGCTGCAGCCTAGATTTTTAACTTCATTTTGACGAGACCGAGAATAGAATTTTGATGTTGTTCTTGTTAGGATAAAACCATCAAGAAAACAGAGAACAGGAGGTCTACGGAATGCACTTTTACTACAATCGCCAACGACCTCAACGACTGAACTTATAAGATAAGATTTAATGGGCTGCCTTAGCCCGCCTTAACTCAGGGAGCTCGCAGCCGGCCTAACCCTCAAGCGGATCTGTGCCCATACTTTGGAAGCCTCTACTCAAGATCGCATCATCATCGCCAACCTACAGCCCTGCATCATAGCCCAACATAACTATCACGCTACACACCTCCAGCATCCAGCCAGCATGTGTTTTATCACTCCACCCGCTGGCCCGTCACCGCTTTGCACAGATCCACTTTTAAGGGGTTTTAATGAGTTTCTTCTTCGGATGTTTAA
>CAJYHH010001138.1 GCA_913773825.1 Candidatus Sericytochromatia bacterium
CCTGCTAGGGCAAGACCAGCCAAAGCTCCAAGGCCTACAACTAAATAATGGGTGGACTGCTGATAATAATAATTAACAGTCTGTTGTTGGGCAATGAGCTGTTCACGCTTGATGCGCCATTCGTCCATACGTGGCTGTAGCGGTTTTAACTTTTTCTGAGTATCTGTTTTTTTATTATTCAGGTCAGTTTGTTGACCTTCAAAATAACCCTGATACTTACTGAACAATCGTTCTCGTTCAGCCTGCATCTGCTCAACTAAACGTGTCCAGTCTGCGTAAGTTTTGCAGCTTGAGACCTGCTCGTAGAGGCCCTGACGACGATGAGCATCAAGCGTGAGAATATCTCTTAGCTCAACTTCTCCTTGCCAGGAGTTTAGTAATTCACCAGCTTGTTTAAGCTGCTGTTTTTCGCGATTAACAGCTTCCTGAACGGCTTTAAGCAGGGCCTCTTGAAGTAAGCGTACTTCTTTGCGGACATGATTTAAGCTGCGATCTTCTTCGAGCAGTTCAAAACGCCCTGGATCATCCTGCACAAGGCGCTGGAGCTGATCCAGACGCAGAATGATATGGGATTTTGTGCTTAGCTGTTTTGAATCGACGGGCAAAGGTCGTGGAGTTGACTGACTTGACATGCTTTTTAAAAACGCTGAACCGGCTTAATTTTATGCTGGTTTTTGTGCTTATTGTAGCACGCGGCCATCAGCTTTGCGATGTGATGAGATCTGAGCCAGATGAGTTCCAGTAAAGCAGAAACGACCAGTGAAGTATGATTATAAAATGGTTTGACCCCTCTGATGCGCTGTGTTATGCTTTTGCCGTTCAAATTTAAAAAGCTTGTTTAAAAAGTCTGGTAAATCCTTATGATTCGCGCTCTTTACCCCGGTAGTTTTGATCCGGTCACTAACGGTCATATTGATATTATGGAGAGAGCCTGTGGGCTTGTTGATGAATTAGTAGTGGCGGTTTCACATAATGTTGCCAAACATTGTGTATTTAACGTCGATGAGCGCCTTGATATGATTCGCCAAAGCACCCTGCATTTACCTAAAATTCGGGTTGAAGTTTGTTCTGTGCTGATTGCTGATTTTGCCCGTGAACAAAATGCTCAAGTTATCATTCGTGGATTAAGAGCGGTTTCTGACTTTGAAGTAGAATTTAAAATGGCGCTGATGAATAAACATTTGAACAACGAGCTCGAAACAGTCTTTCTCATGACTTCTGAGAAATATCTTTTCTTGAATTCCAGCCTGATTCGCGAGATTGCAAGCTTTAAGGGGAAAGTTCAAGAATTTGTGCCGCACTGTGTTGTGGAATCACTCAGGAAAAAATATAATGAAGGGATAAGCTAAGGTAAAGAATAGATTAGATGATGACACAAACACAAGACGCCGCTTCCTCTGGTGTTGATCAGTCCCTGGCTCTGATCGACCGTATTGAAGCCCTCGTGGTCAACAGCCTGCACATTCCCATGACTTCAAAAGTCATGCTTGATGAAGAAGATCTCTTTGAGTTACTCGACCATTTGCGTGAGTACCTGCCTGCTGAACTGGCGCAGGCTCAGCAGATTCTTCAGAATCAGGCTCATATTCTGCAAGAAGCGCGCTCGACTTCAGAAAAAATCATCGAAGCCACAAAAGAAAAAAGCCGCCAGTATCTGCAAGAACACGAACTGGTTAAACAAGCTCAGAAACTGGCTGACGATACGCGCCGCAATCTGGAAGAAGAAGTCAAACGCCAGCGTTACGAAGCTGATAAATACAGCGAAGAAGTCCTGGCTGACCTTGAGCAAAAAGTGACCCGTGCCCTTAGTCTCGTACAGTCAGGTCGTAGTAATCTGGCTCAGAACATTGAAGACACTGCCCATCAAATGGGGATCTAAAAGCTGCTTGCAGGTAGCCGCTAGCTTGTCGCTTTAATCAGGCTGAGAGGTCTATGTGAACGCTAAATTTCCTCCTAAACCTCCTAGTGGTCTACCGCCTAGACCAGCTGCTCGTAGCAGATATCAGAGGCTGATTTTTGATGCCAAGCGCTTTTTTGAGAATAAAGATTACGAGACTGCATTTCAGATTTACACTCAAGCTCTGGCAGACGCTCCAGCAGGAGACACAAGTGCGCTCTCCCAGCTCTGTCGCTGTTATCGTAAAAAAGCGCTAAAGCGCCTTAAACAAGACGATTTTACAGCTGTGCTTTTATTACTTGAAGAGATGATGGCCTTGCCTCAGGTCACGCCCTTTATTAAAGCGCTGGATCATAAAGTATTAGGTGAAGCTGCACTTGAACTGGGCCAGTTAGAAAAAGCTCAGACAGCCTTTGATCAGGTCTTGAA
>CAJYHH010001139.1 GCA_913773825.1 Candidatus Sericytochromatia bacterium
AGGATTTTGCAGGCGTTGCCAATTGGCGTCTAAAAACTGGCCAAAATGGGCGCTACCGCTTTCTTCTTCAGTTTCATAAATCAGCTGAATATTTGGCAGGGGGTAGCCCGCCTGGTGTAAGCAGTGAATGGCATGGAGCGTGGTTAATGTTGGGCCTTTGTCATCTGTGCTGCCACGGCCGTAGATCCTGCCATCAGCCATAACCGGTTCAAAGGGCGATGTCTTCCACTGAGGTTCTGCAGCGGGCTGAACATCAAGATGGTTATAGACAAAAAGCCAGGGTCTGGCCACATCTGTTTCTAAAGTTGCGACAAAAACTGGGCAGCCCGCTGTGTCGATAATTTCAGGCTCAAAACCGTATGGGGTGACCAGTTCAGACATTTTTTCAAGTACTCGGCGACAATCAGGCCAGTGTTCTTTCATTGAGCTGATGCTCGGAATCCGAATCAGCTCTTTTAACTGCTCAACTATCGTGTCCTGATGCTGATCAAGATAAGCTTCAAGAGTGGCGGCTAGCTGTTCTGAACCCATTTTTTCGCTCATGCAGCAGTGTTTCCGGTTTGGTTTTCAATCCACTGCATCAACTGATCGGCTGTATCCACGCCTGTCAGCTTTTTGGCCTCTTGAATACCTGTTGGGCTGGTGACATTGACTTCAATCAGATAATCGCCGATTAAATCTAAACCGACAAAATACAGGCCATCCCGCTTAAGGGCTGCGCCGACACGGGTTGAAATTTCTAGATCGCGCTCGGTCAGCTCACAAGCGACAGCTTGTCCACCGGCATTAAGATTGGCACGGTGTTCACCAGCTGCCGGCACACGTCGGAATGCGGCAATCACTTCGCCATTGACTAACAAAACGCGTTTATCACCCTGGCTGGCTTCGGGAATATACTGCTGGGCAATCACCGGCACCATCCCTTCGTGAGTCATTAAATCTAATAAAGCGTTGAGGTTAGAGTCCTGTTTGCGCAAGACAAACACACCCTCGCCGCCTTTGGCGTCAATTGGCTTTAGAATAGCGGTTTCTTCTGTCAGTACAAAGGCTCTGAGCATATCGCGATCTGAACCGACCAACGTTCTGGGAATTAAATCGGGAAAGTTAAGCGCGTAGATTTTTTCGTTGGCGTTGCGTAAAGCCACGGGATTATTGACAACTAAGGTGTCGCGTCCGGCTTGTTCGAGTAAATAAGTGCTGTAAATATAGTTCATATTAAACGGCGGATCTTTGCGCATTAGTACGGCGTCCATGTCGCCCAAGGGAATATTAATCAGCTCGTCGAGTTCATAAAAAACTGTGTCGCGCTTGACCCGCACGCCCTGCATCATGGCGTGGACTTGACCATCGCGATAATAAATTTGTTCAGGACGCAGATAATAATTCTGATGCCCACGAGCCTGAGCCGCTTCCATCATCGCAAAAGTTGAGTCTTTTTTGATGTTAATGCTGGCAATTGGATCCATGACATAGGCAATTTTGAGGCCCATTGCTTCCCCCTGGTACTGTGGTGTTGTCGATTTGTTTAGATGGTCTGGCGTGGTGACGTCGTGACGTTAAAAATATTTAGCCCAAGTGGGCTCTTTAAAATGGATTAGTGAATGCCGCCCACGCGATCTGGAGGCCAGAAGCGAAATGAAGCATGACCAATGACGTTATTAACGGGTAAAGGGCCCCAGACATGGCTGTCTGCACTATTATTGCGGTTATCGCCCATCATAAATAAATGGCCCGCCGGTACTTTAACCGCCGCCATTTCATAAGCAGGAGCTTCTTTAATATAGCCTTCGCTGATGGCTTTGCCGTTAATCAGCACTTTGCCGTCATGAACAGCGATGCTTTCACCGGGTAAACCGACTACGCGTTTAATATAGGCTTCTTCATTGGTCAGCCCCAGCCAGCGCATGGTGACATTAACCGGGCCGCGCTCTTTGGGCTGAGCATCTGGCGGATAAAAAACCAAAATGTCGCCACGTTTAATTTCCTGAGTGTAATTCGAAATTTTTTCAATAATCAGGCGGTCGTTAATTTCCAGCGTGGGTAACATTGAGCCAGACGGAATATAACGGGGCTCTGCGACGGCACCCCGGGTGATCAATGCAATCAGAATAGCGCCAATTACAGTTTCGACTGTATCGCGCCAGCCAGATTTGGCTCTTTTTGCCCGTTTAGTTTCAGAATGGTTTTCTGACAGATTATTTTCAGACGAGGTTGTCTGCTCTGCTTGACTCTCTTCCATCACCCAGCTCCAGAACAATGAAAAGTTTGCTTTTACTATACCAGAGCCTGAATGGCCTCGATAGCATATACCCGCGCCTGTATATTAACAGCAGCAACGCTTAAATAACTTTAGGCTGAGATTGTCTGCTGATGCTGGTTTGAGCCTGGAAATCTTTATTTAATTTTTATTCTGATTCGATCAAAGCTTTAATTCCTTAAGTCCTATAATCCCTTTGGCTAAAAGCTTGGCGAAAGATTAAAACCATTAGTTAAAACATATTAAATGCGGGAGTGTGGAGGATGGAACACGGTTTTGAAGTCATTCTAACGCTCACGGGCGGGCTCTGCGTTGCGCTGGTTCTCGGCCTGGTGATGCAGAGTCTTAAAATGTCGCCGCTGGTGGGTTATCTGCTAGCGGGTATTGTCGTGGGCCCGTTTACGCCAGGTTATGTGGCGGATGCTCATATTGCTGAGCAGTTTGCTGAAATCGGCATTATTTTGCTGATGTTTGGCGTTGGTTTACATTTTCATCTTAAAGATTTAATGGCTGTGCGCACCATTGCCATTACAGGGGCTCTGGTCCAGATCGGCGCTGCTGTTGGCGTTACCTTAGTGCTAATGGGTGGCTTGGGCTGGAGCTGGCAGGCCTCACTTGTTTTGGGCTTAGCGGTTTCAGTTGCCAGTACCGTTGTGCTGTTGCGGGTACTCGCTGATAATCACGCTTTACATACACCCACCGGACACACAGCAATTGGCTGGCTCTTAGTTGAAGATCTCTTTACCGTCATGGTACTTGTTTTATTGCCAAGTATCTTTGGCGAAACCCAAGGCAATTCACTGGCTTTTGAAGTGGGTTTAGTTTTAGTTAAACTCACAGCTCTGATAGCTTTTTCACTGCTGGCTGGGCGTTATGTGATTCCTCGTTTGCTTGGCTATGTTGCTAAAACCCGCTCACGTGAATTGTTTACTCTGACGGTACTTGCTCTGGCTCTGGGGATTGCCGTAGGCTCAGCGAAGCTGTTTGGTGCTTCGATGGCGCTGGGCGCCTTTTTAGCCGGCATGGTTGTGGGGCAATCGCCTTATTCAGCCCGCGCGGCATCTGATGCTCTGCCCATGCGTGACGCCTTTGCTGTTTTGTTCTTTGTCTCCACCGGGATGTTGTTTAAACCCAGCGCTTTAGTCGAAGACTGGCCGCTGGTGCTGGCGACTTTAGCAATTGTGCTGATTGCCAAACCTGTTGCTGCTTTAGGGATTATGAAGCTGATGGGCCGTCCCATGTCGATGGCTTTACCGGTGTCGATTGCTTTGGCTCAGATTGGGGAATTTTCGTTTATTTTAGGCGCATTAGGCACACGTTTAGGCGTGCTGCCCGAGAGCGCGATGAACGCTCTGGTTTCAGCTGCGATTGTCTCGATTATGTTTAACCCGATTTTGTATCGTCGACTGCCTGCTTTGTTTAATCGTCAAAATGGCAGCGAAGCACCTGTTCACGTTTCTGAGCTGGAACCTGAACGCAGAGCCAATCCCCACAAAGCTGTTGTGGTTGGATATGGCCCCGTTGGCCGTACGCTGACTCGTCTGCTGATAGAAAACGGGATTCGCCCCACTGTCGTTGAACTCAATCCTAAGACCATTACAGAGCTTCAGGAGCAAGGCATTCGCGTTGTCTATGGCGATGCGTCTCAGCGCGAGATTCTGGTCAGTGCCGGGATTGAAAAAGCCGGCAGTCTGTTTTTAACGGCTTCTGTCCCCTTAGCCGAAGCGACTGTGCAGCATGCGCGTGAATTAAACCCCATGATTCGGGTTGTAGCGCGTTCATCTTATCTGCGTGAAATCGACGGCATGCAAGCCGCTGGTGCCCAACAGGTCTTTAGTGAAGAAGGTGAAATTGCAATGGCGATGACGGGTTATCTGTTATGGGAACTCGGCGCCAGCGCAGATCAGATTGATCGGGAGCGCGAACGTTTACGCGGAGAGCTATTTAGACAAGCTGTCTAAACAGTTCTAAATTCA
>CAJYHH010001140.1 GCA_913773825.1 Candidatus Sericytochromatia bacterium
CCTCGATACTTTGTGTTAGGGACGCCAGTGCAGCGGAATATGTTGCTGCTGACCCAGTAACTCTTACAGATTCTTTACGATTAAATGAAACTTAGTGGCTTAAAGCTTTGGCCTGGCGCTTGTTGAGCGAGGCGGCCAGATGCTGCATGCCTTCATCAAAGCTGACTTTGGGCTGATAGCCTAAATCCCGCTTGGCAGCAGAGATATCAAACCAGTGTGGGGTGGCCAGTTGGTGGGCTAAAAAGCGTGTCATCACGGGCTCACCAGGCAGGTTTAAACCCTTGTAGATCGCTTCTAAGCCGCCGCCAATTAAAACTGCTAATCCTTTGGGAATCCGGCGCGTCACAGGGGCAACACCGGCTGCAGCCAGAATGCTGTTCATAAAGTGGCTGACGGTGACTGGTTCACCCTGAGTAATAAAATATGCTTTGCCAGCTGGGGGACTTGTCGGGCTCAGGCGGTCTAGGGCAAGCAGATGGGCGTCAGCGGCGTTTTCGACATAGACCGTGTCAACCAGTGGGTTATCATTGCCAATCAGGCGCAGACGGCCAGCTTTGGCGCGCTCGACTAAACGCGGCACAAAATGGGGGTCGCCAGGTCCCCAGATTAAATGAGGGCGCAGTGAAGTGGTCGAAAGCTTATTTGAGTTAGCGGTTAACACCATCCGCTCAGCAATCGCTTTGGTGCGCGGGTATTCCGCCAGATAATGATTCGGGTAAGGTAAAGACTCATCTTGTCCTTCAACCCCTTCTCCGCCAGGATGTACCACCGAAGGGCTGGAGGTATAAACCAGTTTGGGAATTTCAAGATACTGCATCGCCGTCAGGACGTTTTCAGTGCCCAGTACGTTTGCTTTGTAAAAGTCTGAAGGTTTGCCCCAGACGCCCGCTAGCGCGGCAACGTGAATGACGGCATCACAGTCTTTCATAGCGGCAATCAAATGATTTTGTTCACTTAAATCGCCCTGGCGGTGTTCAGCGCCTAATGCTTCGAGTTCGGGGTAAGCGCGACGGGAATAAGACACCACTGCATCACCGCGAGTCAGCAATTGGCGGACAATGGCCTGGCCTAAAAAGCCCCCGCCACCGGTTACAAAGATTTTCATACAAGCTCCTTGTCGGCCCAGACGGCCAGCTTTTCGCGGAAAATTTTAGAGTTATGGCGGATGTCCACGGGCAGAGCCGGATGAAACAAAAAGTGCCGGATTTGTTTGGTGTGAGGATGTTGAGCGGCTAAGTCCAAGAGGTCTAATTTGATCTGATCGCGATGAGTCTGAGGGGCTTTTTCGAGCTCAACACAGATGACCGGAATGGTTTTGCCCTGACGCTCTACGCCGACTAAACCACAGCGGTAGACATCCGGGTGGGTATTAAAGACTGCTTCACAAGGAATGCTAAACAAGGTGTTGTGCTCAGTGACCACGCGATGGGCTTTGCGGCCGCAAAACCAGAGTTTGCCTTCAGCATCAAAATAGCCCAGATCGCCCATGCGGTGCCGGATTTCTTGACCATCGCGGATTTTGCCTAGCAGGGTAGACTGGGGGCGATTAAAATAGCTGCGGGTAATATTTTCGCCTTTGACGACAATTTCCCCAATTGTGCCGTCAGGAACCACCAGCTTGTCATCCCAGCTTTCAATGGCTTCGTCATCAATGCCAATAATTTTAACTTCGACCCCGTTTAGCGGTTTACCGATACAAACACCCGCCCCTTTGGCGGTCTGGGCCTGGGTCTGATTTAAAATCAAGCTGGCGTTAACGGTGGTGACAGGTAACGCTTCAGTGGCGCCATAAGGGGTATAAATTTCAGCCTCAGGGCCAATCATTTGCTTCATACGTTCCAGCGTCTGATAAGGCACCGGGGCACCCGCTGACATCACGCTGCGGAGCGTCGGCAGGGTCATGCCCTGTTCAACGCCAGCCCGGCTGATGCGATTGAGCAGCGCTGGTGAACCAAACATATGGGTGACCTTAAAGCGTTGAATTGCATCAAAGATGTTGTCTGGATTAACTTCAGCCGGTTTGGTCGGATCCATGTCCGGAATCACGGAAGTCATGCCTAAAGCGGGGTCAAAGAGCGCAAAGGGTGGGAAGGTGGCTAAATCCACACCATCCTGGCGGTCAGAATAAATCTGGCTGAGTCTGTCTACCTGGGCCAAAAAATGTCCGTGTTGATACACCACCCCTTTGGGAACACCGGTGCTGCCAGAGGTGAATAAAAGCGCCGCCATTTCATCACTGCGGGTGTCAGCAACACCCGTAATCGGGTCAGCTGCGCCAATTTTATGCAGCTGCTCCAGCGTCTGGCCTGACCAGCCCAATTTTGGGCCAACCGTAACAAAATGTTTGAGGCTGT
>CAJYHH010001141.1 GCA_913773825.1 Candidatus Sericytochromatia bacterium
TGGGTTTTAAAGGGAGCCGGATTTGCCAGGCTCAGATTGAGCACCATGGCTGCAGGGGTCTGAATCTGACCATGGCCAACGTCCACTACGTGAACCTGATGGCCTTTGTTTTGGTAAGTCTGAATCAGCTGAGCGGTTTGAGCGGGGACAACAGGGTGGGTAGAGGCAGCACAGGCGGCCAGCAAGCAGGCAGGCAGCAGCCAGCCCAAATGTTTAAAAGTCATGGGTGAGACTCCTATATCGAATCCTAAAAAATATGTCTTAACGCTTGTGTCTTAAAAAGTGTCTTAACGATTACCGGCTCTTCATTGAGCGATGAATGGCTTGATTGTAGTCTTACAGAATGGCAAATCAATGAACATTCTAACCAGATGGTCAGTGCTGAGCACTCAATCCAATAGGTTAGGAAATATGAATTATTATAGCTTTTGCACATGCACAGCCGTGCGTTGAAATGTAAACAAAATGTAAAATCGGCCTAAAAACTGACTCAGGCCGATAAAGAATTTAGATCATTTAGCTTAAACAGCCTTCAGGTTCGCAAATCAATTATTTCTTGTGACTGGTTTAAGCTTCAACAGGCTTTAAACTGTCGGCTTTAAAAAATCATGATTGTAGTGGTCTTGACGACGCGCGGGATCAAAACGATCTGGGCCTACATATTGAAAAACATCAGCCATTGTAGCTTCAGATTTGACCGGCCGGCGCACCGTTGTTGAACGCTCAGCCTGATACAAAGCATCCTGGCGTTTAGGCCCACTTAAGGCTTTGGCTTCTCTGACTTTTAAAGCATGCGGGCTAAAAGGGCTTTCTCCCTGTAGATGTAATTTAAAGCCCTGATCCACACTGCCTTTTTCGCCATATTGGGTGCTGTATTTGCTATGCATCGAGTTCAAAAACGAGCGGCTCATCCTCTGGGCCTCACTTAAGTGCTGGAGTAACTCGCCGATGGCGGCATGGCTATTGGGCCGGGCCTGCCAGTTGTGAAAAGCGCCTTCAAGCCGACTTCTCAGGTCATAGGACAGATTTAAAGCATCAGCACCCCGCTCGGGAATAAAGCGCTGCAGCACATAGCTCAGTTTTTGTTTAAACTCAGGATTGTCTACATTCAGTGCACCTGCTGTGCCTAAGCCCATTTTAAGCAATTGACGCATCTCGCCATAAAACTCAAAATGCTCACCCGCATATTCATGATAAACATAGGCTCTAAAGGCAAAGCCTTCAGTCCGATCCGCTTGACTGGCTCTGGGATTATGGGCAATGGTAATCAGCTCACCTACGTCATCAGGGCGTCCAAACTGATCTTTGCTCAGATTATTGGAATGACTCGTGTATTCTTGTCTGACGGCTTTAAAAAATGCGCTGATTTGGGCATCGCCTTGGGATTCAGAAGCCATATAGGCACGGATTTCCAAACTGGTCTGAGCAGGCAAACTCCCGGCTTGACGTCCTGCGCTGATTTTTTGCGCTAAAGCGCTATCCATGCCGCGGAATTCAACCGGCAGATCTGTTTCGGTTTGCAGACTTAAAAATTGCTGATAGTTCAAAGCCAGCGTATTGCCGGCCTCAATACGGGCCTCTAAATTTTTGAGGATTTCTCCTTCGCGTTCAGCGATTTTTTTATCAATTGCCTGTTTGCCTTTCAGATCGCCGATCAGCAAGGTTTTACGCTCAGCCCGTAAAAGCTGAAGGCTTGAATCCTGGGCTGTGGCATCACGCCGTAAGTTCGTTTTGATTTTATCAAAGAGCGGCAGGTGCTGCTGATAAGGCGCCAGTTGAGCATTGAGGGCTTTAAGTTGAGACGCTAGCTTAACTTTCTGAGCTTTTGGACCTTCACGTAAGGTGATGCCTAAAGCATCAAGCTGGGCCTTAACTTTCGCTTGTTCGCTTCGTAAAAAATTAACCTGATCAAACCACGTGGGCTTTTTAAAGGTTGAGGTCGCAGGCATGCCGTTGCTATCAGCGCCCAAGCGCCAGCTTTTAAAACGGGTCAGGGTGTCTTTAAGATTTCCCATTACGGCACCCTGACCGGCTTGATTCAGCAACTCAATCAGGGTTTGGAGCTGGCCTGTGCCCTTTTTACAGGCTGTAAGGGCAGCAATAATCTTATGGCGCTCTTTAGAAGAAATATTAATCTCCTGGCCAGATGCAGCCGTTTGGGTATCAACAAAATCATGCACAATCCCGGCTAATTTACCCAAACTGGGCTCAGGATCATGTGCCAGTTGTTTAAGCGCTAAAGTATAGGCTACGTTTTCATAACTATGTTCATTTTTAGCAAACTGATGAAAAGCGAATGAATCTGCCTGATCTTGCAGGCTGGCTTTGGGGTCCGTCACGTTAAACAGCAAATCATAGGCGCTTTTATCATCCAGAGGCAAATCCTGTTCAGTGTGCTGCTGTTCGCTGATACTCTCTAAAATGCCTTGCTGGGCGACTTTAATCTCAAAACCCGGCACGTTTGGCGCAGGTGTGCTCGGTGGTGTAATAACGGGAGCCGCAGGCGCCAGCTCACTTGGCGGGGTCTGGTCTGGCATTAAATCACCAAGCAGATCGCCCATCAGATCATCAACAAGTTCTGATTGCTGCTGGAGCTGCTGGCTATGTGTGTTTTGGACGCGATTCTGGACATTTTTAAGCTCAGCTTCGCCTCCGACAGCTTGAGCGGTTTGAGATTCGGACTTCCCTTTACCCGGCTCAGATGTTGACTCTGCTGTTTTGGCCTGGGCCTGAATGTCTGGCGCCGTTTGAACAGGGGCCGTCTGGGGTTTTACTTGAAGCGGCTGGGTAGCTGGCATGGGTAAAGACTGGCTGCGCAGATGTAAATTCGGCATGGTAAAGGTCCTTTGTGTTGATTGATTCTGAGTATAAACAAGGGTTTTAAAACCCTTGAGCTAAAACTCGAAATCAGCCAAAAAACTTTTCTGATTTGTTTTGTACCTGATGGCCTCAAAGGCTCCAGCTCAAAAACAATTAAAATGCCGATAGTTTAAAGTATTTTTAATTTGATTCCCTTCAGTTTAGCGGTTAAAGTCCAGATAACCTTGATTAAACAAACTTATCGAAAGGGAGTTGCCCGCATGAATTCAATTAATCGCCTTAATCTTCCCGCTACTCTGCCCAGCCTGCCCAAACAGCCTCAAAGCGAGGCAAGTCCTGAGTTTTCAATTCAACAGCCCTCAGACCTCACGCTGAGTCCTGACTTAAACCCCCATGATTTTTGTAGCTTGCAGCCGGCATCCCTCTCAGCGCCAGGCAAAATTGATGCTCTGACTCAAGGTGGACCCATTGCCTATTTTGGCGCGGGTTATAAAATCGATGAGCTCACGACTTATTTACGTGAGCAAAATCAGACAATTGGCCTTTCAGCTAAACCCTTTGTGGGCAGCGAGCAGCTCTCTAAGATGTCAACACACGAGCTAAAAACCCTTAAAAACCATCTTGAGATGGAAATCCTCAATCCCTTTAACTGCGACGATCGCACCCTCCAGCGCATCTTAAACGAAACAAATAAAACCCTTGAGCAAAAAGCCCAACAGCCCAAATCCCCTAACCGGTTCGAAAAAGAGTTTAATATACCCCCTGATATGCGAATGTAAGCGGGATGAGCCTGTCCTTTCATTGACCGTTAACTGACAATAGAATTATCCAGTCACACCTAACGAGTCTGTGGCTGTCAGAAGCCTGACTGTGCTAGCTTGATTTCAAAATAGCCAGAAGGGCGGTATTTAACATGACTCAAGCCAAAGACTGGCAGATTGCCCAGGCCGCCGAAGCCTCTATGCTCACGGTCCAGCAACTTGGTGAAAAACTCGGCCTGTTGCCTGAAGAAGTTTTGCCTTATGGACACTATCTTGGCAAACTCGACTTTCAAAAAATTCTTAATCGCTTAGCGCATAAACCCTTAGGCAAATATATCGATATCACCGCAATTACCCCAACACCGCTAGGTGAAGGCAAATCCACCACAACCATTGGCCTGATTCAGGGTTTAGGCCAGCTCAACAAATCTGTCACGGGCGCGATTCGCCAACCCTCGATGGGCCCGACCTTTAATATCAAGGGCTCAGCCGCTGGCGGCGGTTTTGCCCAGTGTATTCCGCTAACTGACTTTAGTTTAGGGCTCACTGGCGACTTTGACGCAATTGCCACAGCCCATAATTTAGCGATGGTTGCTCTGACCAGCCGCCTGCAGCATGAGTTTAACAATAACGATGCGTTTTTAGACAGCCGTGGATTAAAACGTCTGAACATCGACCCGCGCCAGCTCGCAACCGGTTGGGCGATTGACCTCTGTGCTCAGAGCCTGCGTGAGGTGGTCATGGGATTAGGTGAGAGTCGCTTAGATGGCTTTATGCTCAAAAGTGGCTTTCAGATTTTAGTCTCTTCTGAGCTGATGGCGATTTTATCGATTGCAACGGATTTGCGTGATTTGCGCGTCAGAATCTCACGGATGATTTTAGCTTATGATCGCTCAGGCAAACCAATTACCACAGCGGATTTAGAAGTGGATGGCGCCATGACCGCCCTGATGCTCAGAGCCTTAAATCCCAATCTGATGCAGACTTTAGAAGGCCAGCCTGTCTTAGTTCACGCAGGGCCTTTTGCCAATATTGCGCTGGGCCAGTCTTCGATTCTGGCAGATAGGCTCGGCCTGCGTCTGGC
>CAJYHH010001142.1 GCA_913773825.1 Candidatus Sericytochromatia bacterium
TCGTGGCGGCCCTCCCCGCTCCCGCAATGGCGGTGGCGGCGGTGACAGAGGCGGCTTCCGCCCAAAACGCTAAAGCGAAAACATGACCAAGCAGGGTCCTGTTCCAGCAGACGGCTATCGACTGTGCTTCGAGCACAGTCTCTGGCCTTCGCTGCTGGTCGACAGGGCCCGCTTTGTCGTTTTAGAAGCAAATGTAGCCGCTCGCGCAGCTGGCTGGGATCAGTTTGAATTAAGCGAGATGCTGGATTTACAGGGTCCTTTGCCTGATGTACCGGCTCAAGTTAAAGCCATGATTAAACGGCCTGAAGGGCAGCTTTGTGTGTGTGTGCAGGCTCTAAACGCTGAAACCTTGTTAATTCAGGCTTTATCGCAACAGGATCATGAAGCTGAGCTAAGTCGGCTGGAGGGCATTAGCCAGCGTAAAAGTGAGCTGATTGCCAATATTTCCCATGAACTGCGGACCCCTTTAACGGCGATTTTGGGTTGGCCAGAAATTATTCTAGATTCGCCAGATATGCCGCCGCTTGCTTTACAGGCAGCCCAGGCGATTCGCAAAGACGGTATGTATTTGCGTCAGTTATTGGATGATTTGATAGATCTCTCACGGATTGAAGCCGGGCATTTTCAATTGGCGATTCAAAGTGAAGACCTGAATCAGTTAGTTCTGGATGCGCTTGAGATGCTGGCTGAACGAGCTCGTCAAAAGCGTCTGGAACTGATCAGTCAATTACCTGAACAGCCGGTCTGGGTTGCCGTGGATCCGATGCGCACCACGCAGATTATTCTGAATTATTTGTCTAATGCGATTAAATACAGCCATGTTGGCGGAGAAATTCTCCTGCAGGTCAGAGTTGAAAATGAAGAGGCTATTTTAAGCCTTCAGGACTCTGGCATCGGGATGGACGATCAATTTAGACAACGTGTTTTTGAGCGTTTTATGCGCGCAGAAGACGTTCAGGCGAGTGATGGAGCGGGGATTGGTTTAAATCTGGTGCAAAAGCTCGTTGCTTTGCACCAGGGACGCTGCTGGGTTGAAAGCACTCATGGACAAGGTTCTACTTTTTATGTGGCTTTGCC
>CAJYHH010001143.1 GCA_913773825.1 Candidatus Sericytochromatia bacterium
TTCAGCGTGTCCGCACCCGCGCCCGCCTGCAGCGAACGGAACAGCCCGGTGTCGGACGGGCGGATGCCGCTCAGGTAAAAGTTGTCACTGCCGCTGCCGGTCGTGACGTCGTCCGCCGTGCTGCTGCCCTCCAGCGTGACGCTGTTGTTGCCGTCCGCAAGCCCGACCCGTCCGGTGATGTGGCCGCCGCGCGCGTTGGTGAAGTTGAGGTAGCTGCCGGCCGCCACGCGCAGGGCGTCATAGGCCGCGCCCGCCGCCTGAATAGTGCCTCTGTTGACAAAGCTGCTGACGCTGGCGCCGGAGACGTCCACCACCGCCGAGGTCAGGGACTGCGAGGTCAGCATCCCGGCACCTTTCAGGATTTAGCCTTGATAATCAGAGTTGATACTACAAAGCATTTCTTCATCAACCAGAGAAGAGATAATGTTCTATTCCGGCTGACCATTCTCGCTGCGACTGCTTACCAGATAGTCGGCAAAACTGATGATGCGGGCCGCAAACCGGCTGTCCATGTTGCCATGGCGCTTTCCGACGGTGTCAGGCTGGAAACGATTCAGATTTTATTTAAGTTTACAGAATGGCATTCAGGATCCTGAACGTAGCTGGGAGGGAGTGGAAAGCATCTTCCATCAGCTCAAACAGGGTTCGGCTGCCGCAAGCGTAGTTATGCTCCTTTTCAGGCTGTGAGAATGGCCTGAGCACAGTCGTAAGAAAGCCGTCAGAAATCAGGAAATCGCTGCCATCAGATTTTTTGTCAAAAAAACAACTTTTCCTGCCGTTTTCGTGTCAATAATAAACAGGCCGATCGCACAGGCAACACATTTCCCGCTAAAAACGCTGCAATATCCCTCTCATATCGCCGCTATTTTAACCTGCGCATTATATTATTGAACCGCTTTTTTCTGATAAGTAAAAAAACAGAGCTCTTTTATAACACACTGCCCAGAATAAAAATAACTTTGCCGCCCAGCTAACTTAACCATTAATAAACGAATATGTTAGCCTATTGACTCTGGATTAATAAATTGATTCAGAAAAAATTAATCAACACTCAATCCGGTCTTTGTAAATAAGGAGAAACTGTTTCACGCACCTTTATTTACACTATATTGCGCGTTGATTAACAAAAAAAAGAGTTCGATAAAATCACTATTACCATCATTTAATTGAGAAATATTATGCGTAAATTACTTTTAAGTACCGTTATTGCAAGTACTCTGGCATCTGTCAGCTTTGCCGGACAGGCTGCTGAATCAGCAACCCTCACAGTGACAGGCACAATTACGCCTGCCACCTGCGATGTTTCTCTGAGCTCACCCTCTATTTCATTTGGAAACATTGCTGCGTCAACGCTTACAGATGATGTAAACCCTAAAGCGGGTGGTAACGTTACCCTGAATGTCGATTGCGACGCAGCGGCGGCTACTGCCATTCAGACAACTGACAACCGTGCTTCCAGCGCCATGACTGGCACTGAATTGAATGATACGATGAAAGTCACTATTACGGATTTAGCGGATAGTAATATTTTTGGTTTAGGCACTGACAGCGCACAGTCAAAAATCGGTGTACTGCTGCTCGGCATCAATGCAGCGACATCCGATGGTCAGGCTAATAGCAATCTTGTTGTCAGCAGTGATAAATCCGCATGGAGCTCGCAGGCCATTGTTGAAGGCAGCAATCAGATTTTGGAAAAAAATGGTTACTTCGGTCTGGCGTCTGCTGCTGATGCAACCTCACCAGCTGCTTACACCAAATCAACCTATACCATTTCTTCACAAATGCTTCTGAAAAAAGCAAGCCTTTACCCTTCAGGTGAAGCAGTAAACCTTGACGGAAATATTACCTTTTCTGTGGTTTATCTTTAATCCTTATTTAATTATCGCGAAGGCTGTATAGCCTTCGCGATATCTCTTCAGGAGGCATATACATTGCTTAAATCTCTCTCTCTTGCTGCTTCGTTATTTCTCATTTCACATTCAGTTCTGGCTGCGGGCATGAAACCAGAGGTGCCTGTACTGTTTCTCAACGACGAGACGCGTGAAGCCACTATTACGGTTCTTAATACCGACAATAGTCCGGCTCTGCTGCACAGCAGCCTGCAGACCATCGCCGAAGACAAGGAAAATAAACTGATTATTACGCCACAACTGGTGAAAGTTGAAGGGGGGAAAAAGCAGCAGATACGGGTGATACT
>CAJYHH010001144.1 GCA_913773825.1 Candidatus Sericytochromatia bacterium
GGATTGCCCTGGACGCTGACTTGATGCTCAGAAAGCAGTTTAATCAGCTGAGTCTGATCGGTTTGTTCACACTGAGCGGCCAGCAGATGCAGGGTTTCACGCTCCACAAACAACGTCATCTGACGCACTTCCTGCAGATTATAATCTGGGAATTGGCGCTCAATATCCAGAATCACACTTTGAATCCGGGGCAGGTTGCGGTCTTCGAGTTTGGCTTCAGCACTTTCCTGGCCCGCTTTAAGACGCAGCATGCCAAAGTGAGTATTTTCATAGCAAAAGCTGATGTGCAGACGCAACAGGGTTAAAAAGAGCTTGGCATCTGGGTTGAGGCGACGATCAAAGCGATCGTGAACCAGGGTCAGCAGCTGTTGAGCCATTTCAGCTCGCTGTAAAGCTTCTTCAAAGGCCAGCGTCTGTCGAGACAACATTCCTTGCGCTAATAGACGGCGGCAGCTCAGAATTTCGCGCAGAATCATCTCAACTTCGCGGGTGCAGACGCGAACAGCCTGAGGAATATAAAAGCTTTGATGATAGAGCGATTGGGCGGTTTCAATCAGTCCCGTGTAATCTTTGTCGTATACAAATAGATAGAACAAAGTGTGAAGGGCTGAGAGAATATCTCCTTTTTGAGCTTTTTGACGCATGCCAGTAATAAACTCATGTTTATCGGGCAGGTCAGATTCCTGATAGCCGTAATAATCCAGAATCTGGCGTTTTTGTTCAGCAGAAGGGTTAAGCAGTGAGAGCAGTTTTTGCAGACGCATCAAGTCAGGGATAAAATCCCGACTTTCAATTTTTGAAATTGCGCTGGTCGCCTGAAAGCCCAGAATCGTTTTAATTTCTTCCTGGGTATAACCGGATGCCTTACGCAATTGTTTGATCAGGCGTCCTGTCTGGTGTAGGGGTCTCTTCTTGTTTTTGCGGGATTTAGTTGCCGTTGTCATAAAATGTGTCCTAACCTATACGTTTTTGTCCGATTGTCATGTCAATTGCTGAAAAGTCTCATAAAGTGTCTTAACAGATGCAACCCAATTAAATTCTAAACATTCTTAAATTTTGGCCCATAACGAGCCAGTGTCTTAACCTGAAAGTGCCTTAACAGTTTACAAAAATTAACCACTATAATTTTATCACTCAGTCAAAGCTGACGTAAATAACCATTTTTGGCCTTCATGAGCAGAAAATCTAGAAATCAAGAAAAACCTACTTGATTCCATTTGGAATCACTGTCATGTTTTGACATCAACTTCTAGCCATTATGCCGTTTTTTAGTGTCCTTAACAGCAGAAGATTGACAAAGATTTGCGAATCTTTAATGTGTGCTGCCCCCTGGCCAGCACGGGCTAATTTTTAGCTGGACTGCTAGACTGCTTGCTGGTAAGTACCGGAGCCCGTTTGATTCAACTTTGCATAACTTTACACAAGCCTAAAAGAATGAAGCAGTCCTGAGGAGAGTATCGGCGCATGAACGAGCAGATTCATGATCTGGATGCCTGGTTAAGAGCGCAAGGCGGCTGGCAGGTTGAACAGCTTGAGCAAGCTCATGCCCAACACCAGCAGGAACGACAGCTCTTGATTCAGTCTTTAAAGGGATTGCGGATCTATCTGGATAAAAAAGGTTTTCTGGTCTGGGAAAATTTTCCAGATGGTGACATCCTTGAACGGCATCAGCTCTCGGCAATTCAAGAATCTTTTGTACACAAAGAGCCCGCCAGTCAACGCGCTTTGCTGTGGCTAGAGCCTGAGACCGGCCGCCAACTAGATTTTTATTCCCTACCTGCTGATCAGCAAATGGGACTGATTGTGATAGCTAAAAAAGCCTATTTACATTCGCCTGGATTAGAATCAGCGCCTTTATTGGCTCAGAGTAATATCTGGGTCGACACCGCTTTGTCTGATCATCGTGTAGGTCAGATTGATTTGCAAGTCCTGCCTGAACGTGAGCTGTTATTTGTGCTTCAGCGAGCAGCAGGAACGGTGAAAGTGTTTGATCTTTATAAGCGGAATCTGCTAGCAAGCTGGCAGATCCGTGGCCCTGGAAGCAGTCTGGCGATCAATCTCAGTTTTGCTCGCTCTGGACTTAAAGCCTATTTGACAGATAATCTCACCCCTCAGCTCTGGATTGCCGATTTGGTTGATTTTGAGCTTAAGTTATGGAAGTCAGGGCTTGGCATTTTAGGCAATCTTCTGGCTGCCCCAGAGCCGGGTTATCTGTATCTGACTGTGCTTAAACCTCACTTTAATTTAATTACGTTTGATTTAGACGCGATGGCCGCAGAATATTCAATTGAAATTCGCGGTGAGTCCCTGACCAATCGGGCATTACTGGCCTGGGATCCCTTTATGGCTGACCCTAATGGTCAATTATTGTTTTATTTAGCTGCCCGAGAACACGGCGGTCAGCTGTTGCCCGTATTAAATGTGATTGATGCCCAGGAAGTCCGCACGATTAAACGCAGCATTGTGCGCAGTTCGGCTTTTCCGGTCAGTATGGTCTCAGGAACTGAGAATCCTGTTTGACGTTTCGGCGTCAGAATCCTGTGGCGCTCAATCGGTACTTTCACTTGGCCAGACAGCTTTGCGACCGGGTATTCGAGTTCAACAAGACTGTTTGATTTTAATGCTTGAGCGCAGTGAATTTAAAAAAGCTGTGGTCAGTTTTCCGCGTTTATTTCATCTGGTTCGGCAGTTGGACTTAGAGCATCAACGGCGCTTTAAGCTTTTTCGTGAACGCAAAATGGAAGTTGCCCAGGATCAGCTGCGAATAAGGATTAACGAAACGCAGATTCGTCATTTTGCTTTGTTTGCGGGGGCTGAAGACGACTTTTTTGAGGCCTTGGCTGAGTCGGTGCAAGCAGTTGCTTTTTTGCCCGATAAATTTGTCTGCCAGCGCGGTGAGTCTGGGGGAACGGTTTATTTTATTTTAGACGGATCTGTTGCGGTGATTCGACAGGGTGATTCACATGCGCAGATTAGTCTGACAGATGGGGATGTCTTTGGCGAAATGTCAGTCGTCTTTGATCAGCCTCGCACAGCCAGCGTGATAACCCAGGATTACTGCAAGTTTTTTGTGCTGGAAGAAGCCCCGCTTAGAAGTCTGTGTAAGCGTTTTCCCTGGCTTTGGGAGCGTTTGGCTGATTTAGCCCAGCAGCGCCAGACGGCGAATGCTGAAGTTTGGTCAGCATTTGAATCTGCTGCTGGTCTGGCCCGAAGGGATTTGCCGCAAGTGAACTTACCGACGGGACCTCGTGATGATGAGCAGTTATTATTTGTTCCGAGTTTAAATCACGATGCGATAGCTGGAATCAATCAAACTGGGGCTGTGCTGTGGTTTTGGGGGCATGAGCCAACTCGCCAGCTGTTTCATCCAGAGCGTGTCTTGCTGCTGGATCAATCATTATTAGTAGTTGATACAGGCAATGATCGGGTCTTAGAAATAGACATTGCTACGCGTAAAACGCAACGTAAATGGTCAGGTAGCCTCAAGCAGCCCAGCAGTGCGGTCTTAACACCCGAAGGTCTGTTATTGGTTGCGGACGAAGGCCACCAGCGTTTAGTTGTAATAGATGAATCAGGCCGCGAAGTCTGGCAATATGGTTTGCCAGAAGAAATTCTGAGTCCCCGCCATATTGAAATTACACCCAGCGGTACGCTGTTATTTGCTGATGCTGGGATGCATCGGGTTTACGAACTCAGTCTCGATGGGCGAGTACTCTGGACACATGGCAAATGGCGCAGTGCGGGTACCGGACTGGATCAGCTTAATCAGCCCAGTTGGGCCTCACGCTTAACTTCTGGTGTGACCCTGATTGCGGATACTGGTAATCAACGCCTAGTCTGGCTTGAACCCGGTGCTGAACCCAGGCTGATTCAACTTAGCCAGTTAGGCGAGACGTTTTACCCCCGTCATTGTCAACGTTTAAGTGAAGGGGATTTAATGGTCTTTGATGGCAAAAGTGACAGGCTGGTGAGAGTAAATCG
>CAJYHH010001145.1 GCA_913773825.1 Candidatus Sericytochromatia bacterium
CGGTCAGGATGAACATGTGCTTTTAAAGCTTCGCGGATTTGCTCTGGGCTCACCTGTTCAATTTCTTTGGCGCGTTTCTGGAAATAATCCATGCCTAAACCGTATTGCTCAAGCTGCAGCAGGCGGCCGGCAATTTCAGGATTTGTGGTCAGATGCACCAGATAGCTGCCAATCAAGGATGATTTAGCCTCTTCTAATTCAGTTGCAGTCATACCCTGCTGAACAAATTTTTCAGTGACTTTACGAGTTTCTGAAATAGCTGCATGCACATTGTCAGGATGAGTTGTCACAGAAGCAACCCAGGGCCCGGCACTACGGCTGACATCCGGGAAAAACGAGTAGATGCCATAGGTCAGACCCAACTCATCACGGATTCGCAGACCCAGCCGCGACGAGAGCGAACTCTGTCCGAGCACGTGATTGGCCAGCATCGCCGGGAAATAATCTTTGTCGAGGCGTTTAAGCGTAGTCTGATGCCCCATCACAATACTGACATTGGCTTTGTCTGCCATGGCGTGGACAACGACATCCCCTTGAGCCTGAATTTCTAAATCAGGGACTTCAGGCAGTTCTTTTAAGCCCGGGTTCCAGTCGCCAAACGAGTGAGCCAAAAAGTCATGAAGCCCCATTGGGTCTAAATCGCCCACACCTGCAACGGTCATATGGCCAGAGCCATAGTGCTCAGCATAAAAAGCTTCAATTTGCTCTAAAGTCGCGGCTTCAGTCTGGGCAATGAGTTCAGCTACTTCTGGCTGATAATGAAAATGCCCGGCCGGGTACAACGCGCGATAAAGCAGGTCATAGGCCATCGCATCAGTCGAATCAAGACGTTGTTTAAGTCTGTCGATGCGCTGTTTTTTGAGCTTGTCAAACTCAGCTTTGGGGAACTTGGGCTCGCGCAAAATCTCGCGCAGCAGGGCTAAGGTTTCTTCGAGATGTTCGCTTAAGCAGCGAATCGAAAAGCTGACAGAGTCTGTACCCAGCCTAAAGTCCAGTGAAGAACCCATTTGGGCTAAGACATCCGCTAGCTCCAGCTTATTGTATTTGGCTGTGCCTTTTTTGAGCATGCCCGCTGTGAGCTGAGCTAAAGCCGAGGCCTGAACCGGATTAAAAATCTGGCCCGCGCGAATCTTGCCTTGAATCGCGACGGTTTTATCTAAGTGATTTTCTTGAGCCAGTAAAATGCCCTGCTCGTTTTTGCCAAAGGTCTGACGGGTAATCCCTGAGCGACCACCGCGTTTAGCGGCTTTTTTGCTTTTGGGCACAGGCTTGGGAGACTCTGGCAAGACATGCATGCGCTGATTGACATCCACCGTCTGGGCGGCTTCAGGAATAAACCAGCCCACCGTGCGATTGTCGTTATGCAAATAAGTATTGGCAACCCGCTGAACATCTGCAGGTGTGACCCGATCCAGTAAGTCCAGATAATGAACCATACATTTCCAGCTGGATGAAGCTTCAAACTCACCTAACATGGTAGCCAGCTGATGCGTCCCATGACGCTGATAAGAAAACGAAGCGCGAGTCTGATTTTTGATTCGGCTCAGTTCCCGTTCATCAGGCGGATGAGTCTGAATTTCTTTGATGACCGCATCAATTGCGGCTTCGACTTGTTCATGAGAACTTTCGCTGCTGAGCTTGGCGCTGGCAATAAAGATGCCAGGATCTTTAAGCTGCAGATTATAAGCACCCGCATAAACGGCCAGATGTTTTTCGACTAAGCCCTGATACAGACGGCTGTTGACGCCTTCGCTTAAAACATCCTGCAGGACGTCTAATGCATGGCTGTCAGCATGCTCAACTGGCGGCACATGCCAGGCCATCTGGACTAAGCCCAGCTGACCGGGGCGGCGAATCGTAAAGCGACGTTCACCCTGCTGAGGAAACTCAGAGGTGTACATCTCAGGAATGGGCTTGGGTGAACTGGGGATGGAACCAAAGTATTGATTGACTAAATCTAAGGCCTGATCCGTTTTAAAATCCCCAACTAAAATCAGCGAGGCATTATTGGGATGGTAATACTCTTTGTAAAACTGACGCAGACGTGAAGTTGGAACCCCTTCTACGTCACTGTTCCAGCCAATGGTCGGATGATGATAAGGATGCGCAATATAGGCATGAGCAAACAGATGTTTCCACATAATGCTGTCAGGCTCATTTTCGTCACGCTCAAGTTCATTCCGCACCACGGTCATCTCAGCCTGGCGGTCTTTGTCACGAATCCAGGCATGCTGCATGCGCTCAGACTCAATCTGTAGCGCTAACTCAAGATGATCAGAGGGCACGGTTTCATAATAAGTCGTGCGGTCTAACCAGGTGGTGGCGTTAAAGTTAGCTCCAATTTTATTCAGCACCTGGGCAATCTGGGTGCCTTTGCTTTTGTTAAAACTCGGCGTACCGCGAAACAGCATATGCTCAAGAAAATGGGTTGAGCCCGTATGGCCCACCGCTTCATTACGCGACCCCACCCGATAGACCACCTGAACGGTCACAACCGGAGCCGACTGATTTTCAACTAAGAGCAGCTTTAAGCCATTGGGCAAACGGTATTCCTGAATCCCCGCTTCTTCAGCAACGAGCTCGATATCTGAAACAGAGCTTTTAGAGGCCATGTTTATTTCCCTTCGTAATTGCCGACAATCGCGGTTGAGAGTTTATTTGGATCAAAGTAAGTCTGAATGATGCGATTGACGTCATCTTTGCTGACAGATTCAATCATCTTGGCGCGCTCAGTCAGATAGTTCTCACCGAGATTGTAAAACAGCGCATCAGTCAGACGTGAAGCAATCTGGGGATTGGTCGAGAGACTGACCAGATAGCTGCCAATCATGGAAGATTTTGCCAGCTTAAATTCCTCATCGCTAATACCTTCTGTGCGGTATTTGCTGATCACTTCACGGGTTGCTTCAATGGTTTTTTGGACATTGGCTGGATTAGTTGTGACGCCTACAAACCAGGGCCCGGCAATCCGGCCCGCACCTGGGAAAGTTGAATAAATGCCATAGGTCAGACCCAGTTCATCGCGCACGCGCAGCCCCAGTCGGGAAGACAGCGAGCTCTGGCCTAAAGCGTGATTGGCAATCAAAGCCGCAAAATAATCTTTGACGGTTGGCAGACCCAGTTTAATCGGCGTCTGAATGCCCATCGCAATTGAAACATTGGCTTTGTCTTTAAGGGTTTTAATCACCTGTTTGCCCTGCGACTGAACAACCGCATCCGC
>CAJYHH010001146.1 GCA_913773825.1 Candidatus Sericytochromatia bacterium
TCTGATTGATTGTTTTTGTCAGTTTGACTAACGCCAAACAAGATAAAACCTGAGGTTCAAGCGAGATTTTTGATCATTTATCTACCCACAAATCTAGCCACAACCCGATCTAACAGCCTTGATCAAAAGCCTAGGCTTTTACAGCTGCTGTCTCAACACACGCAAGTCTCAAAACGAGCATATTTGCTAAAGCCCAGGTTTAAAAATCCAAAAACTAGCAAAAATCAGTTGCAGCAAGCCTCAGGATCAACCGTCAGTCAGACCGTATAAGATGACGGGTTCTCGCCTGACAAGCCGCTCTGAAAGTACGGCTTGTCAGGATATATCTTAAGGTGAACTCAAGAGTTCGCTAAAATGTTCGTTACGCTCAAGCGTCAACTTGGTCAGACAGCGGTATTTCAGAGTAATTTGCTCGTCACCTTTGAGCTCTGCCGCCATAAATTGAACACAGTAACTATCGCGATACTTAAGCCAGGCCTGTTGGGCGGTCCCAAAGCGCTTTTTCTGTGTCGCCGTTTGGGTCTCTAAAACCGCTCGATAAAGAAAGTTCAAGCTTTGATCAGCTTGTTTAAACGCATTTAATGTACAGGCTTTCATTTGTGCAAGCCCCTTGGCTTGTCCGAGACAAGTGTCCATTTCCGACAGTTCAGTTGCAGCAACAGGAAACGAAAGGAGGATGACTAAAACCAGACACAACAGTTTCATTTTAAGCTTCTTTTTTAACTCACAGTCAAGTTATTTGTATGAGTATAAATTTTGAAGAATCTATTTGCCAAGCTCTCTTGCTTGATTTAGATGTCACTTAGATGTCGCTTAGCACAGTCTGCCTATTTTGACAGCGCTGCTTTGCCGATTAAACTAGAGGAAAGGATTAGCTTATTCTGCTGAATCAAAGGTAAAAAACATGCAAAAAATCGTTCCTTCGCTCCTACTTAGCGCCCTGATCTGGATGCCTGGCCAGCTTTTAAGTGCGCAGGCCAAAGCAGATCCAGGGTTTCGCACGCCTTCAGATAATATCGCCTGTACAGTATTTAATGGTTTCCTGCGCTGTGATCTGAGTCGAAATCAAGCCAAATTACCCCCTAAGCCTAAAGACTGCGATCTGGACTGGGGCAATGCTTTTGAAATGAGTACTCGTGGGTCATCGATGCGCCAGTGTGTTGGCGACACCGTTTACGCCAAACAACCAATCCTGGCCTACGGCAAAACCTGGAAATATGGCGGCTTTACCTGTATCTCACGCAGTAACGGTCTAACCTGCCGAAATCAGGCTGGCCATGGCTGGTTTATTAATCTCCAGCAACAAAAGCTGTTTTAAGCAAAAAACCGCAAAGCGCCGCTGCGTACCTGGCTAGCTGACAAACGCGCTCTGGCTTGACTTATCATACTATAGGGGTTATAGTATTTTGATTAAATCCAACTTCAGCTGTCTTAACGGGAAGTGTGCTGTGACTCCTAGGAGGTGAAGGTTCAATTTTAAGTCTTCTCATTCTGGTTGATCGCTAGTATCAGT
>CAJYHH010001147.1 GCA_913773825.1 Candidatus Sericytochromatia bacterium
AAGACCAGAGGGTGTTTAGTAGGCCTAAAAATGAGCACAAGCCCCTGGTTACTCAATCAGGGGCTTGTGCTCATTGTTTTAAGCCTTATAAATATTTAGATGATAACTGAATCATTAATTTTTAAAACTGCTCAGTAATCTATTTTGCTAGCATCTGAAAAATGTTTGGTGAGACGCCTGATTTATTGTCTTTGTAGTGAGCCAGCATCTTCTATACGTTGCCTTGAGAATCCTGAAAAAGGCTGTAATAAGTGTTATTTGCGGTTGCATTAATCATTCCCGTGCCGCTGACTGAGAGTTCCGGGTAAACCGCTACCAGTCGCCAGTCTTTTTTGACATTGGGCACCGGAAATTGAGCTGGATTGGCCCCGTCTCTGACAACATCCATATGTTCAATTAGGCAATAATGAATAAATTCTCCGGGCTGGGCGCAGACTCGTTTGGCTCCGATACCCCCTGCAAGTCCTGCTGTCAGAATAAGTGAGAGTGTTCTATATCTGGATTGTCTGGTTGATTAATGAGTTGAGTAATTACAGGGTCTTTGTAGCAGAGCTAAACGGCTATTATCTGAACATGATTAAAGAACCGGAACAGCTGAGCCATTTTTATCTGTTGTTTCATTGAGTCACCTGATGCTGGCAACTGGATTTCTCCCTAAGCTCCTGCTGTTTATTCTTATGCAGACTAAACTGCTTGGATACAGATCCTTTGATTTAACGGGGGTTCTGAGACAAAGGAGAATATGCATATGCCGGATCAACCATTACTGACAGAGTCAAAGCCAGAAAGCTTGGCGACTGGTGGATTAAAACTTAAAATTCCACCCCCTGTTTATCTGCTGCTGGGTTTAGGGAGTGTGTATCTGGCTAGCAAAGGCAAAACCGCAAAGCCCTTCTGGCGTTGGCTGGGTCTGCCCTTTATAGCTGTGGGTTTGGGGCTTGATCTCTATGCAGTGTTGGATTTTAAACGGAATCAGACCACGATTAATCCCTTACATCCTGAACATGCGAGTCAGTTTGTAAATAAGGGAGCTTATCGTTATACCCGCAACCCAATGTATCTGGGTATGGCTTTAATCTTAGGCGGCTGGAGCCTTTTTCGGGCTAGTCTGAGTGGACTTCTGGCAGTACCTGCCTTTATGGCCACCTTGACCCAGGTTCAGATTATTCCTGAAGAACAACAGCTTAAGCAGAGCTTTGGAGAGCCTTATTTAGCTTATCTTAAGCAGGTCAGACGCTGGCTCTAAATGACAGATGCGAGAGTCAACCCGTCTGACGGGTTGTTTGAAGGCTTGCCCGATGCTGCGGGTTATTTCTGCTTGTCACAGAGAGTTAGTTAAGCTTAAAAACAGGCTGAAGCTTAAATGATAAAAGGACTTTAGCTGATCTAGCTAAAGTCTTTTTAGTGAAGGTAAAGAAGTTGATAGTCTCGAATTAAACGATTATTAAAGTTTGCTTTGCCATTGTTTAAGAATATTTCGCTTGATTTTGACGATATAACAATCAAGAAGTTGAACGGAGTAATTCAAAATGGCTGGAAGCGTTAATTTTTCAAATCATCAGTGGCTGGTTCGCTCACTCGACACCAATAAAAATGGCAACCTGGACGAACTGCGCTTCTCGCAGGAAATTGGCCAGCAGGTCGACACCGACCGCAACGGTCAAATCTCTGAAACCGAACTTGTGAGCGCCCTTCAGGCTGATCGCGTTGAAATTCAGCAGGGTGAAGTGGTTCGTGGCCGTGGTTTTAACATCTTTGTGAATGGCCTCGAAACCCTGAAAAACGT
>CAJYHH010001148.1 GCA_913773825.1 Candidatus Sericytochromatia bacterium
TGAATTTACGTAAGTCAGCCCCAAAACACTTAGCTGTTTTGGGCCTTTTATCTATCTAAGCGCTATCTAAATGTTAAATTAGAAAATGCTTTGTAAATTCTAAGATTTAAAAACCCTAAGATTGAAAAAGATTTAGGGTTTAAACGAAAGTGTAAAGGTTGAACCCTGGCCTGGTTGGCTATTAAGAGAGATATGCCCCCCTAAACTGTTGAGGTGGTTATAAACCAAATAGAGCCCAATCCCTTTTGAATCAGGGTGGTTGTGAAACGTCTGGTGTAAGCCAAACAGTTTGTCCTGTACCCTTTCCAGGTCAAATCCCAGACCATTGTCAGAAAAGACAAGCTGTTGAATTTCACCGGCCAAACGGGCCTGAATGGTAATCTGAGGAGAATGACCCGGACGGGCATATTTGATGGAGTTGCTGATTAAATTAAGGAAAATGCTCTCAAGATAGCTCGGATTAAAATTGATACTGCTAAATGCTTGAAAGTCTGCCTGAATATCTGTTCCTGACTGCTCAATCAGGGTTAAAAGAGAGTTTTTGACTCTCTGAAGCGTGAGGCTCAAGTCAACTTTTTTACGTCCCAGATTTACCGAGTCTTGGTGCAGAAGTTGCTCTATATGCTGATTGAGATTTTTGCGCAAGACGTCAGTGGCACTTTTAAGCAGTTCGAGGTAATAACGGCTTTCAGCATGGGAAATATTGTCTGGATTGAGCAAATCAAAGAGCGCCACTAAGTTATGCACAGGGGCGCGTAAGTCATGTGATGCGGTATAGGTCAGCTGGCGCATCTCAGCGTTAAGCTGGGTCAGTTTGGTAAGGAGCGCGTTGCGATCTGCTTCAATTTGCTTTTTAGGTGTGATGATTTTAGCGATGGCGTAGATCAGCTTTTCACTGGCTAAAGGCATTGAGGTCCAGGCCAGCCAGACTGTTTCGCCAGCTTTAGTCAAATAGCGGTTTTCAAAGTGCAGGAGCGGGGTACCTTGAATAACCTGCTGGCGTGACTGGCGGGTTATGGGTAAATCGTCAGGGTGAACAAAGTCATCGATTGGCCGACTATAGAGCTCGTCTTCTGAGTAACCTAAAGTCTGGATGACGGATGGATTGATTCGTCTGAAATATCCGTCAAAACCTGCGATACACATTAAATCGTGGGAGATATCAAAAAAGTGAGTGACGTCGAAAACCGTGTCTATTACCTGATTCATGGCGAATTTCCCTTAAGCTCTCTAATATATCTTATCACGAGAATCCGAAGTTACCAGAGGCATAATACCTTTTGGAAATACTTTAGAATCAATAAGTTTTGATATCCTTAACTTCGACAGTCTTAAACTGAGATTGGATATTTTTAAACTTAGATTAGAAAATACAAAGAATAGAGGGAGAGAAAGTATGGAGGGCTAGAACGCCGAATTTTCGCTTAAGCTGCTAATGAACGTGAAGCGCTGTTAGAGTGAATATCGGTTGATAGTGTCAAATATCACCGTTATGGCTGATTTTAATGCGTTACTTAATCGCTCTTGCGGTTTCGGTTTGGGCTGGGGGCATATCCTTTTGTTGTTGTTTATTTGGTGTAGAGATTGCACCAAACAAAATCAAACAAGTCAGACCTGTAACCCAGGTAAAATTAATCAAATAATTCAATGCGCGGTTTTGACGCTTCATACTTAAAGGCCTCTTTGTGGGGAACATTGGGCACTATTATGCCCAATTTCATATTTAAATGGCGAAGGGCTGGGCATAAAAAGACTATTAAAATATAAAATAAGGTCAAACGTCAATAGGGAGAGCGTTTGAGTAGACTTAAAGCAGCTTGACGTGTCAGAGGATCTGAAAAGCGATAGACGCCTCGATCATAGACATAGTGTACAAACGAGCTGAAAAAAGCCAGGCTTGCAAAGACATAGATCCAGATTGAATTTTTAAATCCAATTAGAAAGTTGGAAATAGTTAAACTTACTGCATCCAATCTCTGAAGAAGATAATAGTCAGCTTCAAGAATCGGCGTCAAGCATAACGAGATGAGGATAAGAGTTAGCAGGGGGCCTGAAAACTGAGCGTTAACCCAGGCCCAGGAGCGATACCAGTGATGAACAGGCTTAAAAAGCTTTGTCTGGGTGATGAGCTCAGTTGATTCGCTAAATCGGCGAGAATTTGCTGCCATATGGGTTGTGAGTCCAAGTGAGACAAACCAATGTTGAATCTGAATCATGGCAAAGTAGATTAAGGGTTCAACATAAAATGAAATCAGGGTCATATAACAAAGCGTTGAGACGTACATTAAACGGGCTTTGCCCTGTTTGCGACTCAGATATAGCCTCAGGCTATTTATCCAGAAACTGATGACTGCAACAGACAGCAGCAGGCGCGTGGTGGGTACCAACCATGCTGCTACAGCGTCCGGTAGACCCGGTAAGCCATATTGTCCAAACTCTCCATAAAGAGAGTCCATGATAATGCTTAAAAAGCCAGAGACAGTCAGGCAAAGCCACCAGTCCCAGCGCAAAAGGCCCCTATCTTGCTGGCCGTGTTTAAGCCTGCTGCGATAAACCGCTAACACCCCATAATGTTGAACCGCAAAGTGATAAAGCGAAAAAAAATAATCGCATGCTCCGATAGCAAGCACTCGCATCAGGCGGGGAATCGGCAAAATCGACTCTGGGCATAGAATAAAGCCTGCGATCAGCACAAGCGCAAGCGCGGGTAAACCAAAAAAGTAGCCTTTACGAGTCCGAATGACTTCACGGTATTCACTCACACAGAGCGCTAAATACAGGCTTGAAAAACGATGGGCAATCCAGAAGCAAAGCGTAAGTGTCAGTAATAAAGTCTGAGTACCAGGATTGGGCAGTAATAAAAACAGAGTCGGCACCCAAAAGCCTGACATGAGCCAGAACCCATCCCAAAGCGGTGACCTCAGCCAGGGACTGGCAGACGCTGTTGCCAAAGCCGGCTTTGGCGGTAATTTAGGTTCGGTCAGTGTATTCACAGCTTTTATTTTACTCTCTAGACCCAAAGCTTCGGCAGCCAACCATCGTTTTATTTCACCGCTAATTCAGCGCTAATTAACTGAATCAGTTTTAATCATGTTGGTCAGCCAGGTATTCCGGTTCAGGATTTGCCTGCTTAAAGCTGACTGAGCTGTTAAAATGCTGAGATGACGTTTCGCTTGTACAAGTCTGGATGTGCTTTGTTGGTTTGTTTAGGGCTCCTGAGTGCCTGTGCCCGAACGGGTGTGAATGTGTTTGGCACTCCTCCTGCTTCTGGACTCTGCCGGAGTGAATCTAAAGCTTTGATTGTATGGCGCTCAAGTTGGCGAGCGGATCAAAAAGACGTTACCTTGCGCGAAGCGGCAGCCCAAAAAGGTTTTGAGCGTTTTGCTGCTGAATCCAATTGTTTTGCTGTGGCTAAGATTCAGCGCCTTGAAAACTCACTTGCTGCTGAACCACTTGATTGGACCAGTCTGCGTGAACTGGCAGTCCAGCAGCTGACGCAGCCCGACTTGATCTTGCTTGTAACGGTTCAGGAGCTTGGGCCAGTTTTAAGGCTGTTTGGGCCCACTTTTATCGAAGGCGGAACAGAAGTGCGCCTGATGCTTCATTCTTTTCCTCTGACAGGCTTACAGGCACCAGCTGAGTGGACGCTGCACTGGCAGCATGGTGGGCCCTGGTATATTCAGGGCGTGGAGAATCTGGATAGTGATCTGGCTACAGCCATGAATTGGGCTGTTGAAGTTGTATCTGATCCATTTTTGCCTTCATCCCCTTGAAAAAAGTCTTAATCAGGTGCCCAAAATGAATCTTGCAAGTTAGTTGTTAAGGCATTTTGAGACCCCTTAACGCTTGCATAAACTAAACTGTCTGGGATAAATCAAGGCTAGCCTTGAAGTCAATATCTAAGCCAATATCTAAGTCAATATCTAGCAGGAGTCCTGAATGTATTTATCCAGTGATGCTGAAATTATTTGCCCATACTGCGGTGAGACTCTGACGCTGTTTATTGATTATTCAGCTGGTCATCAGAGCTATGTTGAAGATTGCCATATCTGTTGTCGGCCAATTTTAATTGATGTGGATTTGTCAGACCCTGAACAGATCGAAGTCTATGCCCGCCCCGAAAACGAATAAGTATTTTATAGTGCAAGCTTAAAACATTCTCACTGAATCACGCTTGTCTTTGAACCCAAACTTTGTTGCCTTAATAAGCCCCGTTCTTTGTGTTATAACCCACCCTGAACCACTCACCACCCACCACTCTATCTCCCCTGTATACTGTGACTATCGACAAGAAAATGGATACCAGAACATGACGACTCCTGAAACCCTTGCTGTTGCCATTATGGCTGCTGGCAAAGGCACGCGAATGAAATCTGAACGCACCCCCAAGGTCCTGCACACCCTGGCTGGTCGCAGCATGGTGATGCATGTGCTGCACACCGCTTTTGCTCTAAAACCTGAAAACGTCCAGCTGATTGTCGGACATGAGGCCCAGCAAGTGCGGGATCATGTCGCCAAGCTGGCCAGCCCCGATATGCTTGAACGCCTGGGCTGGGTTGAACAGCTTGAGCAGCTCGGGACAGGGCACGCCGTTCAGCAGGTCTTGCCGCCGCTTAAAGATTTTAAAGGTCATCTGGCGGTATTAAATGGCGATGTGCCCCTGCTTTCACCAGAGACGCTGCAAGACCTCTGGCAGCGTCATTTGGACGGCCGTCATGTGGCCACGCTGCTCACCACTCGTCTTAACGATCCTACAGGTTATGGGCGCATTGTTAAAAATGCCTTTGGCCGCTTTTTGGCGATTCGTGAGCACAAAGAATGTACACCTGAAGAACTCCAGATCAACGAAGTTAACTCAGGGATTTATTTGTTTGACTGGACCCATCTGGCGCGTTTATTGCCCAAGCTGACCAATCACAATGCCAAAGGTGAATATTATCTGACGGATATTCTTGAGATGCTGATTCAAGAAGGGCAGATAGTTGGTGTTCACTGTATGGAAGACCCACGCGAAGTGCTGGGAATTAATTCTCGTCGCGAGCTGGCTGAAGTAGAAGGAATTTTGCGCACCCGCATTCGCGATCACTGGATGATGAGCGGCGTCACGATGCGCCAGCCCGAAACGATTTCAATTGATGTCGAAGTTGAAATTGCCGTAGATGCTGAAATTCTGCCAAACTGCCAGCTTGAAGGCCGGACCCGTGTTGGCGCCTGGAGCAAAATTGGCCCCAATACGCGTTTACAGGATGCTGTCATTGGCGATTACTGCGAAATTACAATGTCAGTAGTCAATCAGGCTCAAGTGGGGGATGGGGTGACAGTTGGGCCCTTTGCCCATCTGCGTCCAGATACGGTGCTGGCGGATAAAGCCAAAGTCGGCAATTTTGTTGAGCTTAAAAACACCCGTTTAGGTGAAGGAGCTAAAGCTTCGCATCTGAGTTATTTAGGTGATGCTGAAATTGGCGCGGGCAGTAATATTGGCGCGGGCACCATTACCTGCAACTACGATGGCGCCCATAAGCATAAAACCGTGATGGCAGAAGGCGTGTTTGTGGGATCTAATAGTACTCTGGTTGCGCCGCTAGAATTAGGCCGTGAAGCTTATGTCGCTGCTGGCTCAGTGATTACAGATGCTGTACCCGCTGGTAGCTTGGGTTTGGGTCGTGCCCGCCAGACCAATAAAGATGGCTGGGTCGAAAAGAAGAAGCCCCGCAAATGAGCGCTTATTTAATTGTGGGCCTGGGCAATCCAGGAAAAGAATACGAAAAAACCCGCCATAATATTGGCTGGTTGCTGCTAGATGAATTGGCTTCACGCTGGTCAGCGAGCTTACAGCCTCGGCCCAAAGACAAATGTCAGTTGGGTTCTGGAATAGTCAATGGCCGCAAGGTCTGGCTGTGTAAGCCAACCACTTACATGAATCTCAGCGGAGAATCAGTCCAGCCCTTGATGGCCTATTACGATATTCCCCGTGAAAATTTATTAGTGCTCTCAGATGACATTACCCTAGATTTTGGCCGCGCCAGATTGCGCGCCAAAGGCAGCAGTGGGGGGCAAAAGGGCATTCAGAGCATTATTAATCGTTTAGGCAGTG